>CAJYHD010000230.1 GCA_913773715.1 uncultured Sphingobium sp. | reverse complement strand
CAAGCGCATTGACACCTGCGCCGCCGAGTTCGAGGCGAAGACGCCTTACATGTACTCGACCTATGAAGCGCCGATCTTCGGCGAGGCGGAGAATGAGGCGCAGCCTTCGGATCGTGAGAAGGTCGTGATCCTGGGTGGTGGCCCCAACCGGATCGGGCAGGGCATCGAATTCGATTATTGCTGCGTCCATGCCTGCTTCGCGCTCGCGGAAGCGGGTTACGAGACGATCATGGTCAACTGCAACCCGGAAACGGTATCGACCGACTATGACACCTCCGATCGCCTCTATTTCGAGCCGTTGACGGCTGAGGATGTTCTTGAAATCCTGAGCGTCGAGATGTCGGCAGGAACGCTTGCGGGCGTTCTCGTCCAGTTCGGCGGTCAAACGCCGCTCAAACTGGCGCAGGCGCTGGAGGATGCGGGCATGCCGATTCTCGGCACCTCGCCCGATGCGATCGACCTCGCCGAAGATCGTGAGCGGTTCGCCGCGCTCATCGACAAGCTCAAGCTGCGCCAGCCCGCCAATGGCATCGCGCGCAGCCGGGAAGAGGCAATCGCCGTTGCCAACCGCATCGGCTACCCTGTTTTGATGCGTCCCAGCTACGTCCTTGGTGGACGCGCGATGGAGATCGTGGACGGTCAGGCACAACTGGAAGAATATATCGCCACCGCCGTCCAGGTGTCGGGCGACTCCCCCGTCCTGATCGACCAATATCTGCGCGACGCGACCGAAGTCGATGTCGATGCGCTCTGCGATGGTGAAGACGTCGTCGTAGCGGGCGTGCTCCAGCATATCGAGGAAGCGGGCGTCCATTCCGGCGATAGCGCCTGTTCGCTGCCGCCATACAGCCTTTCCGCAGATGTGATCGCGGAGATCGAGCGCCAGACGGACATTCTCGCCCGCGCGCTTAGCGTCCGGGGCCTCATGAACATCCAGTTCGCGGTCAAGGACGGCATCGTCTATCTGATCGAGGTCAATCCGCGCGCCAGCCGCACCGTGCCCTTCGTCGCCAAGGCGATCGGGACGCCTATCGCCAAGATCGCCTCGCGTGTTATGGCCGGTGAAAAGCTGCGCGACTTGCCCAAGATCGACCGCAACGCCATCGACCATATCGCCGTCAAGGAAGCCGTGTTCCCCTTCGCGCGCTTCCCCGGCGTCGATCCCGTTCTCTCGCCCGAGATGAAGAGCACGGGCGAAGTCATGGGGATCGACAGCGATTTCGCGACGGCCTTTGCCAAATCGCAATTGGGTGCCGGCACCGTCCTGCCGACCAGCGGTACGGTGTTCATCTCGCTGAAGGACAGTGACAAGGCCGTCATCCTGCCCGCCGCGCGCAAGCTGGTGGGCCTGGGCTTCGATCTGATCGCGACGGGTGGAACCGCCCGCTATCTGGCGGACAATGGCATTGCCGTGGAACAGGTGAACAAGGTTGCCGAAGGACGCCCGCACATCGTCGACAAGATTACTGACGGTAACGTGCAGTTGATCTTCAACACGACCGAAGGCTGGCAATCGCTGAAGGATAGCAAGGCGATCCGCACCTCGGCCTTGCGCGCGAAGATCGCGAGCTTCACGACTGCCGCCGCCAGCGTTGCCGCTGCCGACGCAATCGAGGCTTTACGGAGCCGTCCTCTTGAAGTGCGTTCGCTCCAGTCCTATTATCCACGGTCGCAAGCCTGATCCCCTGCATCAAGGAATTACGCTGCGGGTGGCCCGACGTTCGGGCCGCCAAAGGGAAGTTTTGACGAAGGATTTGCAAGAATGGCGACCGTCGAGAAGATGCCGATGCTGCAAATGGGCTATGACAAGCTCAACGAGCAGCTCCGCGAACTGAAGGCCGAGCGCCCTCAGATCGTGGACGCCATCGAAGAAGCGCGTGCGCATGGTGACCTGTCGGAAAACGCCGAGTATCATGCCGCCAAGGAACGCCAGGGTCAGGTCGAAGCGACGATCGCCGATCTGGAAGACAAGCTTTCGCGTGCTCAAGTCATCGATCCCAAAACACTGAGCGGTGACAAGATTGTGTTCGGCGCGACGGTGACGCTTCTCGACGAAGACGACAAGCCGATACGGTACCAGATCGTGGGTCAGGCAGAAGCTGACGCGAAGGCGGGCATGATCTCCTATAACAGCCCGCTTGGCCGCGCGTTGATTGGTCGGCAAGTCGAGGAAGAGGTCGAGGTTTCGGTCCCCTCGGGCGACAAGTTCTATCTGGTCAACAAGATCGAGTTCATCTGACCGCCGTGCGTCTGCCAGCAGGCAAGATGACGAATGGGATCGCAGCGGTCACGCTCGTCATCTTCGTCATCCTCTATTTGACGGGACGCATACAGGAAGCCGCCATACTCGGCGGCTTTATCCCGGCTCGCTTTAACCATCCCGGGTTGTTGGATGGCCTAACCGCCGTGCCAGCTTTTTTGACGCCGCTTAGTTGCACATTCGTGCATGCTGGCTGGTTGCACATTGCCTTCAATCTGCTGATGCTCGTCTTTTGCGGGCGCCAGGTCGAGCATGTGCTGGATAAAGGCGCGACGCTGCTTCTCTATGTGCTGGGTGCCTATGGTGCGTGCCTGGCACAGTGGGCGATCAACCCCGGATCATCCGATCCGATGATAGGTGCGAGTGGCGCAATCTCTGCGATCATTGCCACCTACGCCTTGTTGTATAGTCAGCAACAGGTGCGACGCGTGGGACCATTCTCAGCGAATTTCGTCCGGCTTGTCTGGTTGGCCGCGGCGTGGATCGCGCTCCAGTTGATGATCGGCGTCGCCACTGCGGGCGGCCTTGGCGACCTTGGACAGATTGCTGTCGCTGCGCATATCGGAGGCTTCCTGGTCGGGCTTGTCCTCACGCGTCCCTTGCTGCGCTGGCGGTT
>CAJYHD010000229.1 GCA_913773715.1 uncultured Sphingobium sp. | reverse complement strand
AGCGCTCCGTGCGGTTGGTCGATCCCGAAGCCGTGGGGCGCGGCGTCAACGTCATCTGCAACATCCGCATGCGATCCCACGCGCAGGACGCACGCGGAGCGTTCGAGGCGTTCGTGATGGAACGCCCGGAAATTGTGGAGAGCTTCTCCATGTCGGGCGAGTGGGACTATATGCTGCGCGTCGTCGTCGCCGATGTGGCGGACTATAACCTGTTCCTCATGCATACGCTGCTAGGTCATCCCAGCGTAGCGGGCGCGGCGTCGCACTTCGTCCTGTCGATGACCAAATATACGACGGCTATCCCGGTCGCACTGGATTAGAAGGCGGGCAGCACAGCGCCCTTATACTTGGCTTCCATAAACTTGCGGACATCCTCACTCCGCAGAGCGGCGACAAGTTTTTGCACGCGCGGGTCCTTCTCGCTGCCGGGCTTGCCGACGACGAAGTTGACGTAAGGCGACTTGCCATCCTCGATCGCCAGCGCGTCGCGCACCGGGTTCAGCCTGGCGTCGAGGGCGTAGTTGGTGTTGATGAGCGCGAGATCGACCTCGCCCAGCGTCCGGGGCAGAGTAGCCGACTCCAACTCGCGGAAGACGATCTTCTTGGGGTTGTCGATCACGTCGCGGACGGTGGAGAGCGGATTGGTCGGCTGCTTCAGCTTTATGAGACCCGCCTTCTGCAACAGCAATAATGCGCGTCCGCCATTGCTCGGCTCGTTGGGGATGGCGACCGTCGCGCCGACCGGCACTTGATCCAGGCTCTTCCATTTCCGCGAATAGGCACCCAGCGGCTCGATATGGATGCCCGCAATCGGGATCAACTGCGTTTTCTGCGCCTTGTTGAACTCATCGAGATAGGGACCCGTCTCGAAATAATTGACGTCGATCTGGCCCTGTTTGACCTGAAGATTGGGCTGCACATAATCGTTGAAGACCCGGACATCGAGCTTCAGCCCCTCTTTCTCCAGCGTCGGCTTGATATGGTCGAGGATTTCGGCGTGGGGTACCGCGGTCGCAGCGACGCTGAGCGTGCCGGGATCGGACTTGGAAGCCTCGCCCCTATTCCCGCCGCAACCGGCAAGCAGCAGCGCAGGAACAAGACCGGCAAGAAAAAGGCGGCGGTTCATCTACGAAATCCTTATCGATGGTCGATCCGGCGGGCGAGCCACTCACCGAACCATTGAATGAGTTGGACGAGCAGCACGAGCAGCGCAACCGTCACGAGCATGACGTCCGCCTGAAAGCGCTGGTAGCCATAGCGGATGGCGAGATCGCCCAGACCGCCCGCACCGACCACGCCCGCCATGGCGGTGAAGGACACGAGCGCAATCGCCGTCACCGTTGCGCCGGACACCAGACCGGGCAGCGCTTCTGGCAGCAGCACCTTCATGATGATCTGCATCCGCGTTGCGCCCATGGCCTGCGCGGCCTCGATGGTGGATCGGGGAATGTCGCGCAACGCCGTTTCCACGAGCCGGGCATAGAAGGGCGCGGCACCCGCGACGAGCGGCGGAATCGCGCCCGCAACACCGAGCGACGTACCCATGATCAGCAACGTCATCGGGATCATCACGATCAGCAGAATGACAAAGGGGATCGATCGCAGGATGTTGACGATCACGCCCAGCACCCGGTTGGCAAGGACGCTCTGGCCGATCTGCCCCCGACCGGTCAGAAACAGCAGTACGCCGAGCGGGATGCCGAGGATGAGCGTCAGCAGCAGCGAGCTTGCCAGCATCAGCAGCGTGTCGAACGTCGCCTGCCCGATGTCGGGCCAGACGATGTTTTGGAAGAAGCCGTCGTTCATCAGCCTTCTTCCCCCAGCATGGCAAGCGTCGCACGCTCGGTCGATCCTGAGAGAATGGTGGCGGCAGGACCGGCTTCGATCAGGCGGCCATGGTCGAGGACGGCGACATGATCACAGATGGCGCGCACCACCTCCATCTCATGGGTGATGAGGACGATGGTTAGGCCCATTTCCCGGTTCAGTTCCGCCAGCAGCACCAGGATCGAACGCGTCGTTTCCGGGTCGAGCGCGCTTGTCGCCTCGTCGCAGAGCAGGATGTCCGGCCGCGTAGCCAGCGCGCGCGCGATGCCGACGCGCTGGCGCTGACCGCCTGACAACCGCGCCGGGTAGCTGTCAGCCTTGTCCGCTAGACCGACGCGGGCGAGCAATTCAGTGACCCGCGTCTCTCGCTCGGCCTTGCCCACACCCGCCAGTTCGAGCGGCAGGGCGACGTTGCCAGCGATCGTCCGGTTGGCGAGCAGGCCGAAGGATTGGAAGATCATGCCGATCCGCCGTTGCAAAAGCCGCAGCTCGGAAGCGCGCAGATCCGGCAAATGCGACCCGTCGACTACGACATCGCCGGCACTTGGGCGATCCAGCCCGTTGATCAGCCTTAGCAGCGTGGACTTGCCCGCGCCAGACCGACCGATGATGCCGTAGATGCTGCCTCGCGGAACCGACAGGCTGATGTCGTCCAGGGCCAGCGTTCCATCAGGGAAGCGCTTCGATACCGATTGGATTTCAATCATGCGCGGCCCATCACCTGCGCCGCGAACCGCTCCATCTCCTCCATCTGCGGACTCATCTGGAGCAAGAGCAGGTCGATCCCGGCTGCTTCATATTCCACGATCCGTTCCTTCACCTGCTCGGGCGTGCCGACCAGATTGGGGCGCAATCCGCGATTGGACACGGCATATTCCTGAAGCTTCAATTCGCGTTCCAACTGTGTGCCGGACAGCCATTGGTCGAAATTGGCGTAGCCAGCAGGCAGTTCTCCGACGGTGGTGATCCGCTCCAGCTCGCGCTTTGCCTCCGCCTCGCTATCGCGCACGATGGTGTAAGCGGCCATGCCGAACTGCATTGGAGGACCACCAGCCGCTTCGCGGCGCGCGCGCATGTCGGCGATCTTGGGCGCGATCGCCTCGACCGGATCGCCGTGCATGACATAGGCGTCGCACTGAGCGGCGACCATCGTCTTGGCGCGGTCACTTTCGCCACCGGCGTATATGGTCGGGCGGCGCACCGGTTTGGGCGCGCAGATCGCATCCTGCGTGGTGTAATATGTACCGGAAAAGCTGAACCGCTCCTGCGACCAGAGACCATCGACGACGCTCAGCCATTCCGAAGTGCGGGCATAGCGATCGTCATGCTGATCGAACTGCAAGCCATATTGCCGCGCTTCGTCCGCCCACCATGACGACACGACATTGAGCGCCAGCCGCCCGCCGGAAATCTGATCGATATTCGCTGCGGCTTTGGCGAACAGGGCAGGGTGGTGGAAGTTGGGACGGACCGCGACCATCATCTCGATCCGCTCCGTCACCGCCGCCAGCGCCGCCGCCGTCGACCATGCGTCGAGCGCGGGTTGCTCCACGCCCTTGATGTCGTTGAGGTTGAGTTCGGCGATGAGCGTCAGGTCATAGCCCCATTGCTCCGACGCGATCGTCAGCTGTTTGGCATAGTCCCAACTCGCCTCCATCCGCTCGTTGGCAACGTTGCGCAGCCAGCCGCCGAACACCGGCATCCAATATCCGTAGCGCATCAGGCTACCTCCGCCATCCACTGGACGAGGCAATCGAC
>CAJYHD010000228.1 GCA_913773715.1 uncultured Sphingobium sp. | reverse complement strand
CAGCCCGGTTACCATCCCGGCCCGCGACCCGCTGGCCAAGATGGTCAGCACAAAGAGGATTAGCGACGCCAGCGCCAGCAGTGCGCGCCAACTGCCACGTCGATCATTCCCGAACGCCCACGCCGGTGCCACCAGACATCCGATCGCGAGGAGCAAGGCAAAGTGATTTCGGTTGGCAAGCGTGCCGCTTACCTGGCCCGGTGTGCCGTTCACGAACGGATTGGCAATGTGAACACCCGAGAATTGCAGCAATCCGACGATCATGGCGCTACCTGCCAGCACAAGAAGCACCGCCGGAAGCTTGGCCTGCTCGTCCGGCCGCAAGCCCGCCAGAAGCATCAAGACCGTCAGCGGCACGACGAGCGACCACGCAGCATTAAGCGTCGCCCCCGGCGTCATTGTCATCGGGCGCCATGGTTGATCTGATCCGCTGGCGGCCGCCGTGAGGATCTGGCGTCCCGGCAACATCTGCCATATCGCTGGGGGCAACGGCACAAGTTGAAGCAACGGGAGCGCGATAGCCAACGACAGCAGGAGCAAGACTGGTCCCAAACCGCGCAGCGCCGGTCGTGGACCAAATACTGCCGCCATCGCCAACGCCAACCAGGCCGACGCCCTGACCACCACCTGTCCCAGGACATCCTCACGCGACGCCCCCCCCGCCAGCAGAAGTACAGCCAACAGCGCCAACAGGAGGCCGAAACACAGGCTCGGTCGAAACGGAAAAGGCCGGGCACGAGTAGGCATGACCCTGCCTCTAGGATCTGCGAACGCGCGCAACAAGACGGCGGTCATACTTTTACGCATCACCACCACCAGAGGCTTCGCGTATCATTTACACGCCTCGCCCAACTGGGTATGGCGCCCCGAACGAGTGGGGCCGGGCAGGTCGCTCAAAAAAGATGTCCGGCAGCGGCGGCATGATCCGTAGCCGCTCCAAGCCGAATGTCGTCCTGCCGCGGATCGAGTGAGTAACGATTGTGGCGGAACATCTTCTGCGTCGACATGTCAGCTGGCAACGGCTCCGCTGGAACCTGCTTGGCGCGCTCAGCTGTTCGCTACTGCCCTATCTGCTCCGCCTCCTCACCAATCCGGCGACTGACGATGCCGGCCTGCTGAACGTCACGCTTGTCGGAACGATGTTCGCCTCGATGATCGGCGTCTTCCTTCTGCGCAGCCTCAGCAACTACCCCGGCGTTCAGGGTAGTGTCTATATCATACCCTCATTTCTATCCGGTTATAGTATTGCGTTTTTTGCGTTTCTTTTTGGGCGATTCTCCTACTCACGCTCCGTGTTCATCACGAGCGCTGTACTGTGTATCGCTTGGTTCTACATTGCCTACTTTCGCGCTCAACGGCGAGATGACCTTACGATTGGGGTCATCCCGATTGGCAATGCGGCAAAGCTAACGGCCATCGATCGGATCGATTGGCAGATCCTGACGGCGCCAACGAACGATGCATCAAATCTATCGGCGATCGCTGTCGATCTGCGTGCCGAGCTACCCGACGAATGGGAGCGTCGATTGACCGATTACGCTCTGGAAGGGTTGCCGGTCTATCACAGCAAACAGCTGTTGGAATCCCTTACCGGACAGGTCGAGCTCGAGCACCTTTCCGAGAATAATTTTGGCGGGTTGGCACCAGTATCCGCGTACATGACCTGCAAACACTTGCTGGACTGGATCGCGGCCGTGATCCTTCTGTTGGTGCTGTCACCCTTCCTGCTCGCGCTGTCACTGGCGATCCGTCTCGATTCCCCGGGTCCGGCCATTTTCCGGCAGCGTCGCATCGGCTACTCAGGCGCATCTTTCACGGTATACAAATTCCGTTCCATGACGGTGCGTGCCGATGCCGATGCACGATCAGGCGCCATGACCCAAGCCAACGATCAGCGAGTAACACGTATCGGACGCTTCCTGCGCACCTCCAGAATCGACGAGCTGCCGCAAATCCTCAACATCCTGAAGGGCGAGATGAGCTGGATCGGGCCGCGTCCCGAAGCGGAAGTGCTATCGCGATGGTACGAAGCCGAAATTCCTTTCTACCGCTATCGCCATATCGTGCGGCCTGGGATCACGGGCTGGGCTCAGGTGAGCCAGGGGCACGTCGCCGAAGTCGAAGACGTCCGATACAAGCTTCATTATGATTTCTATTACATCAAGCATTTCTCGCCGTGGCTTGATATTCTGATCGTCGCGCGCACGATCAGAACCATGGCGACCGGTTTCGGTGCGCGTTGACGCGACGATATCGCAATATCCCTGATATCGGCCAACCAACGACCGCGTGACACGACCGTGTTGCTGCGCGTCTTCCAATCGCCTATTTTCGAAGGGTGCTCCATCATCGCGCCCGAGCCAGATTGGACAGCGGTCCGGGCGCCACCACCCGGGAGTCACTGATGGTGGCGTGATGCAGCGTCAACACATCATCGATGGTCGCCGGCATCACGAGCTCGACCGTGGTGAAACGGGTGAAGTCGACCGGTACATCCACCTTCACATACGTGCCGGCAGCCCGTGTCGGAGGCAACGTGCCGATCTGTCGCCACGGGGCACGGGATATGGCGCCGCTGGTCGCCCTCAATTCGACGGGACGCGATGCCTGATAGACGATCGCGAAATAAGCCGTGCCATCGCGGCGCGCTTCGTCCCGATCGATAAGTGTCGCAGCAAGTCCGATCAGCGGATTGGTCCCGACGACGTCGCGGCAACGAACGCTTCGCTCGTCTCCGGTACTGGCATCGGTCATCTCGACATCATTGGCGGTCGCACGCCAATTCCGACCAAGTAACGAAGCGAACGTCCGTATCGGCATCGTTCCCAGAACATCGCCGGGAAACGTCGGATCACCGCCGGTCTTGATCTGCATGACGACATTCTCGCACACCACCCGTCCTGCCGACGGCACGACCGGGTCCGCACCGATCAATCGTTCCAACGCGCCATGTTCCTGACCCCGGATCGCCGTACCGGACACGCGCAGCTCTCCGGCGAGAGGCACGATAGCCGACCGGTCGGCACGCAGGCCGACGAACAAGGCACCGCCACGTATCGCGGTCAAACCGGCGTTGCGCACGACGGTGCCGCCGATCCCCTCGCCAACGTAGCAGGTGTCGAAAGTGGCGGTCACGCCACGCGCCACCCGGATACCGTCACCGACGCCGTATTCGATGTCGCAGCCCTGAAACAGAAGCGCATCGTTGCCATCCTGAGCAGAACCATTGACCCCGATATCTAGGTGGACATCACGCGCATCAGTAAACGTGCAGCCGATCCAGACACTGCTGTGATTGGCACCGCGCAACCGCCAACCGGTACGGGTCGCGCGCACGCGACAATTGACCCGCCGCGCCAGCCAAGCGTCGACCTCTTCGATCCCGGTGACACATCGACTAACGGCTATCGTATCGAAAACGGTACGATGCCGGTACCGCACCTTGATGCCGATCTGGGTCATATCGGCACCATCAAGCGTTAATCCGTATAGGTACAACGGACTGTCGATCACTTCGCGCTCCTCCCCGGCATCGATAAGGCAGGCCAAGGATGAGGACGCTTGGAGAACGGTATGTCCGGCCGGATCCCCGATAATAGCGACATAACGGCCCTGAAGGTTCAGCGGCCGGCCGAGCCGGGCGATGCCGGAAGGCAGGAGCAGTGCGCGGCCAGCGCGCGCCGCCTCATCGATCGATCGCTGCAACGCCGCAGCGTCATCGGTTCGGCCATCGAAGCGCGCTCCCGCATCGCGTGCCGACATCGCCCCGTCCCGCAGAACCTTGGCGGTGTCGCGAGTCATTGATGCGGCGGGCAACACCGTCGCCGTGCCGATGGCGGCGCGCAGAAGATGACGGCGATCAGGGCGTACGGACATGGTCATCCTTCGACGATTTGCTACGCGGTCAAGCGTGTGAATCCTGCATCTGTTGCAATCTTCTCACGCCCTCCATAGAGAACGGCTCTCAGCTCATTTTCACGTCCGCATCGCACGGTGATTTGTCGTCGCATCGTGCGGGCTCGATACGCTCAAGGTCAGCGCCTCGTATGTCAGACCCCATTCGCGTGCTACAGCTTGCCAAGCATTTCGACCCCGATACCGGCGGCATCGAAACCGTCACCTTCAATATCGCTGAAATGCTCCCGGCACATGGCATCCAGGCCGACGTTCTGTGCACCGAGGTCAAGGGTCCGTACGTAGAGCGTGAGCGAAACTACCGTGTGATGCGCTGTGCTGCCAATTTTTCGTTCGGTAACAAGCATCTGTCCTGGCGATACGTCGAACAGGGCCGCCATCTGGAGGCCGAATATGATTGCGCGCTCGTCCATATGCCCAATCCGCTGGCCGTCGTCGCGGCGCTGAGCTGGAAGAAGCCGGTCATCCTGCTGTGGCATGCGGACATTCCGCAACCACCGATCCGCTTAGCAACCACGCCGCTCGACCGTCTTCTGCTTGCGCGGGCGGCTGCGGTCATCGGTCCGACTCCCGTCCACCTGCAGCGATCGCATCGCGCCGCTGCGATCCGCAACGGCATCGTCATCCCCTATCCTTTCGACCGAACCCTAATCCCAACAGCAACCGGCACCACGCCTTTTGCCGATACGCTCCGCACATTCCGGCGCGGTCGTGCAATGTCGATCTCGGTCGGGCGGCTCGTCCCCTACAAGGGGTTCGACGTGCTTATCGAAGCCGCGCGTGGCTTCGGTCATCGATTGTGCTCGTTGATCGTGGGATCCGGCCCGCTGAGAGACGAACTTACCGACAAAATCAAGGCGGCCGGCGTGGAGGATCGCGTGTTGCTGGCAGGCGGGTTATCGGCGGCTGAGCTGGCAGACGCCTTTGCCCAGGCTCGGCTTGGGGCAATGCCATCGGTCACGGCAGCCGAAATGTATGGCGTGGCTCAAGTCGAAAGCATGGCGGCGGGACTTCCAATGGTATCCACTAACCTCGATCGCTCGGGTGTGCCGTTCGTCAACAAGAATGGTGAGACCGGGCTCGTCGTCGAGCCCGGCGACGTTCCCGCACTGACCGATGCAATGCTGCGCCTGGTCGATGACGCCCCGCTATGGCAACGGCTATCGGCGGGGGCGCTGCGGTCGGTCGAACATGACCACGATATTGCGCCGGTCAGTGACCGCTATGCCCGGCTGATCCGCGACGTTGTCGCTGCTTGATCTTCTTCCTTCTGGTGATCCGATACCTATGATCCTGCCCCAGTCCCTGCGCGACCGCAGCGTGTGCATCGTCGGCCTCGGCTATGTCGGCTTGACCCTGGCCGTTGCCATGGCCGACGCGGGATTTCGCGTTCACGGTGTCGAGGTGTCGGACGCCGTCCTTGCCGCACTCGAACGCCATCAGGCCCATTTCGTCGAGGCCGGACTAAACGCCAAGCTGGCCGAACAGATTACGACAGGTCGCTTCACCTTCGGTAAGGATTTCGATCCATCGGCCGAATCGACCGCCTATATCATCACGGTGGGAACACCCGTCGGCGATAACAAGCGCGTACGATTCGAGAGCATGCGCATGGTTGCGGAGGCTGTGGCGCTAGTGCTCAAGCCCGAAGACCTAGTGATCCTGCGTTCAACCGTGCTGGTCGGCACAACACGCGATTTCGTTAAGCCAATCCTCGACCGTACCAATTGCAATTATTCCCTTGCCTACTGTCCCGAACGAACGTTGGAAGGAAAAGCACTACATGAATTGCGGAGTCTACCGCAGATTGTCGGAGGGATCGACGCCAACTCGACCTTCCGCGCCTCACAGATGTTTTCTTTCCTGACACCGTCGATCGTAAGGGTAAGCGATCCGGAAACGGCCGAAACTGTCAAACTGGTCAACAATACGCAGCGTGACTACATATTCGCGTTCGCCAACGAAGTCGCATCGGTCTGTGACACGCTCGGCATCTCCGCTGCCGAAGTGATTGCGGGTGGCAACCTCGGCTATCCGCGCGCCAACCTGCCGATGCCTGGGCCAGTTGGCGGCCCGTGTCTCGAGAAAGACCCGTATATCCTCGCCGAAAGCCTAGAAGGCAGAGGCATGATCCCCTCACTGGCGATCGGCGCCCGACGTTGGAACGAGGAACTCCCCAGCCGTGCCGTGACACAACTGGCCGAGCACTGCACTCGCGTGGCAATCGAGCCGCGACGGATTGCCGTCGCGGGGCTCGCATTCAAAGGACGCCCCGCCACGGACGACCTACGCGGTACGCTTGCGATCCCCCTTATCGCGCTGCTGCGCCAGCAGTTCCCGAAAGCGGACGTCGTTGGGTGGGATCCCGTCGCAGCCCCAGCCGAGGTCGCGAAGTTGGGGGTCGCTCCCGAACCAAGCATGACCGAGGCGTTCCGGGATAGTGACCTCGTCGTGATCCAGAACAACCACGATGATTTCGCGCTTGCCGACCTTCTGACACTGTCTGGGCTTATGCGTCGGCCCGGTGCGATCTACGATTTCTGGAACCAGCATGATCCGCGTGCCCTGCGGCTCGCCGAGGGGGTCACTTTTCATGCGCTGGGCGCATTCTCCATTCATCAAGCGAGTGCCACACGATGACCGATCAGCGCATCCTGGTGACCGGCGCGGCCGGGTTTCTGGGCTATCACCTGTCCCGTGCGCTGGCGGCGCGAGCGGGGACGCAGCTGTTTTGCGTGGATAATTTTGAACGTGGCGCAGACGACAAACACTATCGGGCCCTGCTTGATCTTCCGAACGTGATCGGGATCGCACTTGACCTTTCGCGCGAGGCGGACGTCGGTCAATTGCCTTCCAATATTGACTATGTCTACCATCTCGCGGCTTTGAACGGCACACAGAACTTCTATGAGCGGCCGATAGACGTTATCCGCGCCTCGACCTTGCCAACTATTTTCCTCGCTGATTTTTACGGCCGCCAAGCACACCGTCCGAAGCGCTTCGTCTATGCTGGGACGAGTGAGTCATACGCGTCCACGGTCAGTCGTTTCGGTTGGCCGGTTCCAACAGCGGAAGACGTACCGCTTGGGATCGAGGACGTTACCAATCCCCGCTGGTCTTACGCCGGCTCCAAGATGCATGGTGAAATCGTCACTGCGCAGGCCGGGCGTGCGTTTTCGATGCCGTTTACCATTATCCGTTATCACAATGCCTATGGGCCCCGGATGGGTGACAAGCATGTGGTCCCCGATTTCATGGAGCGCATGCGCGAAAAACGCTACGAATTGTTCGGCCACGCTGATACCCGCTCATTCCTCTACGTCGATGACTCCGTTCGGGCGACCGTCCTCGCGGCGGAGACGGACGCGCTGGCGAACGAGATCGTCAATATCGGTGGCGAACACGAAATCACCATGCTTGAGCTTGGGCGGGAGATGCTGTCGGTGGAAGGCATCAATGCCGATATCGTCCTGCATCCTTCTCCTTCAGGCAGCGTCAAGCGGCGTGCACCCGATATTTCCAAGCTGAAGCGACTGACTGGCTTTAGCGAAACCGTCAGCCTAGCAGACGGGCTGAAGGCAACGGCCGACTTTTATCTGCGTGGCGAGCTGGTCGGTCCGCTGAATCCCACGTGACGAGTCAGCGTTCGAGCGGCCCCAGCAACTCGAACGCTAGTCGGCCGGCACCAGCCACATCGCTGACGCCGTGGCGGGCTGTGTCAATACGCCGATAGCCCTGACGCAGCCGACCAACTCTTACACGTGTACGGTCCAGCTCTCGCGCCAGCTTTTGGCTAAGGGTCGGTGTTGGTGGAACTTTGACCGCCAGGCCATGTCGATGCGCGATTTCGGCGACCGCCTCTCGCACGGCCGCGTAATTCTCCGCAGTCGCTTCGCGCAACGCAACCCGGCATAGCCGCGTCATGTCGAATTGGATCGACCGCAACTCGGGAGCACGCTCGCGCGCCTGCAGAAATGCCTCCGCCACCACGATCGGCAGCGATTGGCGGCAATACAGAATGTCGCCGTGGACTGGCAGATCGTTCTCCTGGCTGTACCGGGCCGCCTCGCGATCGTCCTTGTTCGTCACTTGCGAAGCGCCATTGCTACGTCCCGAAAGTCCGGCCAGTGCAAACGGTCGGTGCGTGTACGCATATCGATCGAGAATACCCGCGTTGACGAAACCTGAGAAGGAGTCCGGCGTGATGCTTGTGTAATAAGGCCTCGTGCCCATTACGCGATCAATTACGGAACGATGGACAAATCCTGAATAGGTGCTGGGCAAAGACGGATAACCCTCCCGGAAATTCGCAACCCGGCGAGCAACATCGCGGGCGCAGCGCATCGCATAGCCCCGAGCGATTGGGAGGATCAGTCGGTTACGATACCCCTCAAACAGACTGCTAGGCCAGTGATAGCTTGCATGGGCAGAAGTAATTGCCAGCGCGGCGCTGTCGCGGGCGACCGCGTCGACATGGGCGATCGCGCCCGGAACAAGCCCATCGTCGTCGCCGAGGTGCATGACGTAGCCGTCCGATACCGCCGTCAGGCTGAACTCGAAATTGCCCGTCATGCTCAGGCGCCGGTCGGTTTTCAGATAGCGAAGCCGTGAGTCGGAGAAACCGTGAACGACGTCTCGCGTATCGTCGGTGCTGCAGTTGTCGGATACCACGATGTGCAACTCGGCGTCCTGCGCCAGACAAGAGGAGATCGTGCTCTTGAGAGTATCGGCGCGATCACGCGTCGGTATCAGGACGGTAAAGCGATGGGTCATCGAGGCAGATCCGGGCCGGTGTTACGAGATGGACGGTAGCGCCCCCTTCTCGACCATTCCACAAGCGAATGCCGGGTGATCGGCACGGCGAGCGCAGTAGCGAGCAAAATGAACAATCCGTCGATCAGAAGAACTACCATCTGCATGACAGCGTTTGCGGGCAACGGTACAGATGTCGCGACGAACGCCGCCGCAGCCATCGCGGCGAAACCCGGCACGGCGACATCAGTCATCAGCCACTTGGTCCACGTCCCGCGAAGCAAGCGTCGATGCATGACAAAGCTCGTCACCATCAGGGTAAGAAATGTGCTGATAGTCCAAGTAACTGCAGCGCCCTCCGCACCAGCGTGCACAGTCGTAACCCACAAAGTGGGGAGATAGATACAAGCCGCTATGCTGTTCACATATACCGCAAGCCGCGACCATCCTGCTGACAATTGTAGCATGTATGGAATATACATGAGACAATGGAATACGCTACCGACAATCAACACTCTCAGCAGCGGGCTCGCCCCGGTCGCGACGGCGACCTTGCCGCTCCACAGCAGCAGCAGTTGGGGCGCAAAAGCGACCACGAAAGCAGCGATCGACAATATGAGCACTGCGACCAGTTGCGATGCCTGATGATATGCGCGTTGTAACGCTATGTGATCCCCTTCATTCATCCTGATGGTAAAATGAGGATAGTAGGCCTGCGATATCGGTAACACGGCCTGATAGAGGACCGCCGAAATCGCAGAAGCGACCGCATAATATCCGAACGTTTCCAGCGAAGTCAGTTTGACGAGTACAACTTTATCCGCCTGCCCCAGGATCAATGCAATCAGCGACGTTGCCATCACGCCACCGGCAAATCCGCGCAACCGATATAACCCTGCCCCATCAAAACGAAGGGGACGCCCGTGCCCGGATCCGATGCTCCGCATAGCGATAGTGGCCAGCACGACGATACCAGCGAAGCAGATCGCCGCCTGCCAAAGGAAAAATATTACCACCGACGGTCGTATCAGCAGCGGTACCAACACCCCCCCGGCCCTCGCCAACACGGTCAACGACGATATGACGTTCATGACGACCGGTCGCTGTAGCCCGAGCAACACACCACGCAACATTCCCTCGACGACCCTCAGCGTCGCGACGACGATCATCAGCATCAGTGCACGGCGCACCACCTCCGGGTCCAATCGGGTCGGTGGCAGCCAGCTTCGGGCCAGCAAGGGGGCTAACAAGGATCCGAGAACGACGGCAATCACCAGTATGACAACGCCGACCGTCAGCACGCTGAACAGCAGGTTCCGCATTTCGGCCACCTCCCGCTGACCGGAACGGAACGAGGCCATCTCGCGATTGAGCGTCGGGGTCATTCCGGCATCCAAGAGCGCGGCGGCGGTCAGAACGACGGTGAACACGCCAATCAGGCCGTATGCCTCGATGCCGAGTAACGCGATGTAGACAGGAATAAAGGCGAAGTTCGAGATCGCGCTGATACCTTGGCCCGCGAAATTGGCCAGCAGTCCTGTCAATAATTGGCGGTTTGAGCTCACTGCTAGATCACCGGAAGTATAATGCGTGATAATCACGCTTGAGCGGCCGGATCATGATACCATCCGGTCCGCCCGACACTAGGGAATCCGGCGGCACCTCCAGATTGTGGACTTGCGTCGCAGCCCCCACCACGCTGCCGGCACCTATCACGCTCCTGCCCGTCACGGACGCCCCGGCAAAAAGAACCACCCGATCACCAATCTCGGGCCGGCTTTCACCAACACGCCCGACCGTGACGTTCTGAAATACGACTAGATGACTACCATATTTGACGTTGCCGAGCACCGCGCCTAGCGCGTGTGACAGAAAGAAGGGCTCTGGCAGCGTCACGGCCGGAAATAACTCAAGTCCACTCACCATGCGGTTCAGACCGAATAGGCGATCAACGAGATCGAGGTCCGGTTTTGCCTGCCAAATCTCATTACCCAGCAGATAGAGGAAACTTGCATATTGCAGCGTGTTCAGATGGTCGAAGCAATCTGGAGAAAAACTACGTACTGACGATAGTATCATCTGCATCCGCCGCAACACAGCGGGAAGAACAGTGCCGATAACATAGCTATCTTCTTGAGGATGCGATAGCGGATATAGCATCGTCAACTGTCCGCAGACGTGACGGACAAGGCGATCCGAACAGCCGGCACGTAGGTTAAATTCCATTCCCTAATGCCCTAGTCATTCATCAGTAAAGCAGAGAGGCGTGTCGTCGATCCCCAGAATGCGAAGGGCTCCCAATCCGGGTATGGATAGCGGCCAAGGTCGAGACTTATCGAATGGCCTGCCTCCACAAACCATTTCTCGACCAAGCTTCGAACCGACATCGGAACCCCCGAGGCGATATTTACGATACCGGTCGCTCGTCTATCAAGTGTCAGTCGAACGAGATGATCGACAGCGGTTTCTATAGCAAGGAAATCGCGTAGTTGCTCACCGCCAGACATGGCGAATGAGGCGTCGCGCCGTTTGATTGCGGCCTGAACTTGCGAATACAGCGAGTTTGGTGCCTGCCCCGACCCGTAAAGATAGAAGAAGCGCGCCCACAACACGTCCGTGGTGCCGGCTTCCATCATCAATTGCCGGCGCAGGCCATCCTTGGCGAGGCCATACGGATTGGAGGGATCCGTCAACTGATCTTCAGCGAGGCACCCATCGCGCATCCCGTACTCGAAACATGTTCCCGCACAGACCAAGCGCGGCAGTCCATCACGGATCAATCGACGCACAAAGGTAGAGTGTGCGCACAACTCATCAAAATGGTGCGTTGAACGGTAGTTCGGCAGTCCACCCCACGCCAGATGCAAGACCGTGTCTGGAGATCCCAATGCGGTCCAGTCGGGGCCATCGTGGCTGATAGCGCCTTCGATCGTTGTAATCCCCCTTATCGCGACGGGGCGACGCGACAAGATCGACACTTCAATATCGTCACACTGTCGAAGCCTCGCGACGACATGTTGGCCAATGAAACCTGACGCGCCCGTGATCAGTAGCTTCACGCTACGCTGAGCTCCGGAACGGCAGTGACGAACTGCGCGCCCCATTCGCGAGCATAGGCCAGCTGCGCGATAACTTCATCCTTGATGTTCCATGGCAGGATAACAATCAGCTCAGGCTTCTCTGCGCGGATCTGATCTTCACTGACGATCGGAATGCGGCTGCCAGGCATGAACTTGCCTGCCTTGGCAGGATTGCGATCAACCACCCACGGTAGCAAATCCTGCCGCACCCCGGCAAAATTCAGCAGCGTGTTGCCCTTGGCCGCGGCACCATAAGCCGCGAGCCGTCGTCCATCGCGCTTGGCAGCGATGAGGAACTGCACGAAATCATCCTTCAAGCGGTTAACCCGCGCCTGGAAGCCATCATAGAACGCTCGCGTGGTCACGCCGCGTTCGGTCTCTGTCGACAGCATCGCCGCGACTGCCGGTTCGCGAACCTTTGCTCCCGTATCCGCTCGCTGCGCATAGACACGCAAGCTCCCGCCATGCGTCGGAAGCTGCTCAACGTCGAAGACCGTCAGCCCATTTGCAGCAAAGATACGATCAACGGCGGTCATTGACAGATACGAGTAATGTTCGTGATAGACCGTGTCGAATTGACCGTGCGTCACCATTTCTAGCAAGTGGGGAAACTCGAAGGTCGCTACCCCCTGAGGTTTGAGGACCCGTGCGAAGCCTGCAACAAAGTCGTTGATGTCGGGCACATGTGCAAGCACGTTGTTCGCCGCCGTCAAGTCGGCGCTACGGCCTTCTTCGACCAACCGCTCGGCAAGAGCGACGCCGAAAAATTCCTCGACGATCTCGATGCCCTTTTCGCGCGCTGCAACTGCCGTACTCCGCGTCGGTTCGACGCCGAGTGCCCCGATGCCCGCTGCGCGAACATATTGCAGCAGATAGCCGTCGTTTGCTGCGACCTCCAGGACCAATGATTCCGCACCAAGCGCAAAGCGCGTTCGCATGGATTCCACATAACGGCGCGAATGCTCCAGCCATCCGGCTGAGAACGAGCTGAAGTAAGCATAATCTTCCGAGAAGAACTCTTCCCGGTTGGTAAAATCTTCAGTCTGGACCAACCAGCATTGCGGACAAACCGCCACACGTAGCGGATAATAGCGCTCCGGTCGATCAAGTGCATCCGCCATCAAGTAGGAATTCGACGGTGGAGACGTACCAAGGTCGACAAACGGGATATCGAGCGAATGATGGCAATGACGGCAAAGCATCTATAGACCTATGTCCTTGGCGTAGGTAATGAGCCCCTTGTCACGATCCGAACGAACGGAAACCGGCAGCGGCCAGGCGATGTTCAAAATGGGGTCAAGCGCATCGATACCACCCTCGGCGTCGGGCGCATAGCGGGCCGAATGAAGGTACAGAAGTTCACATTCGTCGGCCAACGTCTGAAAACCATGGGCAAATCCGGCAGGGATCAGCAGGCTTTCACCATTCTCGGCAGACAGCACGGCACCGAACCACTGCCCATGAGTCTGTGACCCGGCACGCAAGTCAACGGCAACGTCGAACACGGCGCCGGCCAAACAACTCACATACTTCCATTCTTCGTGCGGAACTCGCTGGAAGTGCATGCCACGAACGGTGCCGGCCCGGTCGGTCCGCGTGTGATTCATTTGCTCGACCGCTCCGGGCCAGCCGGCATCGGCAAAGCCGGCCGCGTCGAAGAAGCGACTGAAGAAGCCGCGCTCATCGCCCATGCGCGGACGCACCACACGTCGCAATCCGGACAGTGGCGTCGAATGGAGCACCAACCCGGTCATCAGGTCGACTGCGCCGTGAATCGGGCAATCTGATCAAGGCTGAAAGCGCGCATATCTGCGCCTCGCCGCCACGCCCGATGCCATGCAACGGTTTCCTCCAACGCGCGCTCCAGTCGCCAGCGCGGACGCCAGCCGAGCAGATGATGAGCTTTGCTGCTGTCAAGCCTGAGCAGTCCCGCCTCATGCAGGTGTTGGGCTCCGTCATGCATCCAGCCCGGTCCGTCCGCGATGTTGGTCAGTCTGTCCAGGATCCACCCGACCGTCTGCGCATCGTCCTCCGTAGGCCCGAAGTTCCACGCTTGTGCCGCGGTATCACCTTGTTCGAATAGCGCTTCGGCAAGTGCGACATAGCCTGATAGCGGTTCCAGCACATGCTGCCACGGCCTGACCGCCTGCGGGTAGCGACAAGCGAGCTGATCATCGTTATCCAGCGCGCGAAAGAAGTCCGGCACCAGCCGGTCGATCGCCCAATCGCCACCACCGATGACATTGCCCGCACGCGCACTTGCCACATGGATGCCAGCTGCACGGAGAAAGGAATTGCGATAGGCTGCAGTAACGTGTTCCGCACAGGCCTTGCTGCTCGAATACGGATCGTAGCCGCCGAGCGCTTCATCCTCGCGGTAGGGCCACAGCCATTCGCGATTTTCGTAGCATTTATCGGTCGTAACGCTGACCACGTGGCGTACCGATGGCGTGTTGCGCACGGCCTCGAGCACATGGGCGGTGCCCATCACATTCGTGGCGTAGGTTCCAATAGGATCGATGTAAGACTGGCGTACCAGCGGCTGTGCGGCTAGGTGAAAGACCGTATCGGGTTGCGCCTGCTTCATCGCCGCTGCGATGACCACTCGATCACGGATATCGCCCAGTATATGGGTAATCCCACTCGCAAGATCTAGTACGTCGAAGAGATTTGGTGCGACAGGCGGGGCCAGCGCGAAACCGGTCACCTCAGCACCCATTGAATGCAGGATCAACGTCAGCCAACTACCCTTGAAACCGGTATGGCCGGTGACAAGGACGCGCCGTCCACGCCAGCATTCCGGCGTCACGACCAGACCTTCCAGGGAGCCTCGCCCGCACTCCAAAGCTGCTCGAGATGAATTTTATCGCGCAACGTGTCCATCGGCTGCCAGAAGCCCGTGTGCCGGTACGCGCGCAATTGCCCTGATGACGCGAGCGTCTCTAGCGGCGCCTGTTCCCAGATGGTCTGATCGTTTTCAATCAGGTCGAGGCACCGCGGAGACAAGACGAAGAAGCCTCCATTGATCCAGCCGCCATCACCACGCGGCTTCTCGACGAAACCGTCGACCCGGTTCTCACCGGACATCAGCAATGCGCCATATCGGCCAGACGGTTGGACGGCGGTCACGGTCGCATCGCACCCATGCCCCGTATGAAACGCAATAAGCGAAGCGACATCCACATCGGCGACTCCATCACCATATGTCATGCAGAATGCCTCCTCACCCTCCAGATAAGGCCGCAACTGAGCCAGTCGCCCACCCGTCATGGTGAGTTCACCGGTGTCGATCAGCGTCACCCGCCACGGCTCGGCCTTGCGATGATGAACATCCATCGCGTTATGCTCCATATCGAACGTTATGTCCGACATGTGAAGGAAGTAATTTGCGAAATATTCCTTGATTACGTAGCCTTTGTATCCGCAGCATATCAGAAAATCATTGACGCCATGTGCCGAGAATAGCTTCATGATATGCCACAGGATCGGCCGACCACCGATCTCCACCATCGGTTTTGGGCGCGTCGCGGTTTCCTCGCTCAGCCGTGTGCCCAAGCCTCCTGCGAGAATGACGGCTTTCATATAGTCCCCAGTAGTAGCGGATGTCAGCAGATCGACACGGGCGCACTGGCCTGCGCCCGTTAGAAGATCAAGCGGTTTCGGCCGAGGTCGACGATGCAGTCGCGTCCACGGTCATCAGGTTCCACGTCATGCTTGCCGTATTCTCCCAAGAGAATCTCGCCTGATTTGCGAGTCCGGCTTCGCGAAGCTTCCGGCGACGGGCCGGTGATGTGATCAGAGTTTCGATCGCGGCTGCGATCGCCTCTGCGTCGGTCGGATCAACATAGACGGCACCTGCACCGCCAACCTCAGGCAGAGCGCCTCTATCGGACGCGATCACCGGTGCGCCAAACGCCTGGGCCTCGAGCAGCGGAAGACCAAAGCCTTCATAAAGGGAGGGGATTACCAGGCACAGACAGTTCCGATACTCTTCCGCCAAATCTGCATCGCTCACGCCGCTCCGGGTTTCGACCCAGGTTTCACCGTTGTGGCGCAAGACAGCTTCGGCCAGCCGGAACTCGCTGTCTATACCGATGTGTAGCAACCGCAGTTCGGGATATCGCGAGCGCAGGCTGGCGATCGCCGCGACCAGCGGCTCGGGGTTCTTGTTGCCCGTCAATGCCGCAACCAGCAACACGCTCGAGGGGACCGGCTCCGTCTCGACGGTTGTTGAGCACGCCGTAATAGAAAGACGATTGGCGAGCGGAATGACGACGGTCCTCGACGCCAGGTCCGGATAGAACTGAATCAGATCCGCGCGTGTTGCCGCGGATGGTGTGATTATACGCCAGCTGCGCCGGCAACACCAAGGCGTAAACGTCGAAAGGTATTTTCTTTGTGCAGGGGGAACTAGCTCAGGAATTATCTTGAAATAAACATCATGAACCGTTGTAAATATGTGACGGGCACCCCAGACTGGTCCCGTAAAAGCGGGATTGAGCAGGATTCCCGCCTTAAGACGCCGAAGTAACAAAGGCATTCGAATCTGTTCAAATATCACTCGGGCAGCGCGACCCTCGCGGATATGGATATTGATAATCACAATGCCCGGTATATGCAAAAAATGATGCGCCGCGTCTGCTCGACAAACTACGTTAATCATGTAGCCATTATTGTTATCAGAATTTATTCTACTGAAATACTTAGTTAGCTGAACGATGTAATGACCAATCCCGGATAAACGGCTATTATCTACTATCATCGCATTGATAACAATAACTGCCATCTAGCGCTCCCCAATTTGGCTGATATCTGTCCGGGGCAAGACTAGATATGCTAACCCCGCCAGCAAGAGCACAAAAGTACCCGTAAAATAATTAGTGCCCCGGACAATTCCTTCAATTACATATCCTAGTACACAACATCGAGCGAACAGCTCAGCATCAGAAACATAAATACCGGCGCGAGAAGCGCGGCGTATTTTCAAAAAGCTTCGAGCGGCAAAATATATGTAGCCAATAACTAGAAAAAACCCGAATATTCCAAATTCGCTAACTATCTTTGATAATATAAAGCCACCATCCTGCAAATTTGCATCACGCCCTAGCAAAAGATTAATCTTTGCCGTCGCGGGAACGTTTGTGTAACCAATGCCAAGCTGTTGAAAACCCAATCCCCACCCATATGATTTATGGATCGCCTCCAACAACAACTGCCATCCTTGAACATAAACAAGCGCCGATATATTTTTACTATTTGCCCAGTCAAAATCTAGACGGTCAGTGTAATAACTTAAATCAAGGCTAGTACTACCAATTACAGCCACCACCAATCCACCAAAAAACCATGATATTGGAAGAACGGTTGCCGCCACCAACACACATGTTGCGATAATCGTGAAATTTGCAAGCCAATAACCAATAATAAGAAACAGAAATATCCACACAACCCGCATGATCAATCCGGATCGTGATGCTGTTAACAACAATACAGCAGGAATTGAAAACCCCAGAAAGGATGGCTCTGTATAAGGGAATATTGGCTTTGTTCCAAGGCTAGTAGTCTCTGGCTGTATTTGTAATATGGAAAAAGCAGATATAACTAGAAATATTATGCAGACTATTTTTCCGGAACGTGAAATGTTAGCTTGATCGTTCATTACGGATTCACGTACGGCTGGGACGCTTACCACAATCGCAACGAGCAACAGGAGCGAGAGCAAAGCACGAGAAATATCGACGTCCGGATCATTGATGATCGCTACCGCCATTATCAAGTGGGCGACGATTGCAAAGGCCGCCACGCCAGCGATGACCAATGCGCGCTGAACGTCACGCCCTTTCAACGGAACTTCGCCCGATACGGCCAGTGCCAGCGCCGCCAGAACGACTATCGCCGTGCCGGGAGCAAAGGACGACGCATCGAACAGGAAGCCGAGCGCGCCGGGTACGAAGAGAAGGGCGCCAAGCAACAGCGCCGCCCAGAGGGTGCGTCGGCCTCGTTGATGGGCAGTGGCTGTCGGGATCGTCATCGTCTCGCCCTAACAGTGCTCATATGGGTGAGCAACGAAGTCCTCTATCATCGAAGTCCGCGAGCAAACCGTCGCGTACCAACGACCATGCTGATTGGTGCTGACGCTCCGGTATGGGGCAGCTATTCGCTCCGTGCTGATCGTCCAACTCAGATCGGTGACTGCGCTGCCGTCCCCGGTTACGCGACCATCGACCTCCCGCCGGTTTTCTGGACCGCTTTGAGCTGAAAAATTCGGGTTATGAAGGACGGCAAGGGAAGCGGAGCGGGCGCAGCTCGTCGTCACGCGGTGCAGGATTGGACCAGAGATGGTCGCCGGTCAGGTTGATGTGCTGCCATCCGAGCGGCGAGAGACGCTGGAGCAGTTCAGGCGACACCGGCCGGCCCTGCTGAACCGCGCCGGGTTTTCCGGAGGCCCCAACTCCTGAGAGGAAGGGGCTATGACGAGAAAGTTTTCGCCTGAGGCGCGCGCGCGGTGCAGATGGTGCTGGAGCATGAGAAGGATCCCCCATCGCGTTGGGCCGCGGTGGTGTCGATCACGGCGAAGATCGGTTGCGCAGGACAGACGCTGCACGAGTGGGTGAAGAAGGCCGAAGTCGACAGCGGCATGCGCGCCGGGGTGCCGAGCGATGTCGCCGACCGGATGAAGGCGTTGGAACGGGCAAACCGTGCGTTGCGTCAGCCTGCGAATTACCGCAGATCACATCTCCATACCGTAGTCCCGATCACGGCTGCCGCTATTCATGCCGGGGCCGTCGAGGCGCAGCTGGCGCTCGGGAATGCGAGCGTCGAGCGCCTTCTCCAGCGTGGGCTGCCGCGCCACACGGTCCTCGAGCCGCTCGAGGCGACGCTCGGCCCGGTCTTCGATCCGCGGCGTCTCGCCCGCACCCCGGTCGCCCGACGCCGACCGCCAGTCGGCAACGAACCGGTCGGCATAGACGCGCGGATCGCTACGCGCCTGCCCCTCCTCCGCCCAGACCTGCCGCAACTCTCCCGGAGCAATCTGCTCCAGACCCCGTACCGGGTCGGCGCTGCGGTCCAGCACGATCCGCAGATCCTCGGCCGCATAGGGCCCGACCCGGTCAAGCGCGGCCGACGCAGTGTCCAGTTCGCGCACCTGGGACGGCGAGAGCTCCTGCCCGTCCTCACGCATCCGCTCGACCCCCAGGAACAGCTGGGCGTAACGCTACGGCGCCCGGTTGAGCGGGGAGCCCGCATCCGGCAGCCGGATGGCGTCGGTTGCCTGCCCAAGCTCGACCACATCGAGCGCCGAGGTCTTGTCGCCGGTGTTGCGGGTGACGTGCCGCTCGACCTTCCGCCCGTCGTCGACCACCAGCGCCACCTTGTCCGCCACGCGGGTGAGCGCGACCAGAAACGACCGTTCGGTCAGCAGCTTTCGCTCCGACGACCGCATCGCCACAATGCCGTGCTCGGTGGTGCCCCCCCTGCGCGACATGGACGTTGATCGCATAGGCAAGTTCAGTCGCTCGGCCATGCGGTCGCCGGACGCGATCTGGTGCACGGTGCCGTCGATGCGCGAGGATACGACCAGCCTGCCTCGGCCTACCTCCTCAACCCGCGCCATCGCACCGTTATCGAGCCCGCGAGTCGGGTCGTTGTCGCTCCAGCGGATATGGTCGCCGACATGCAGTTCGACCTGCTTCAATGCGAAGACCAACACGGCATCGCGGTCGAGATTTTTAGCCAATCGACCGGGCCAGAACAGCTTCTCGGTCCCGTCCGCCATGCCAAGCCGCACCCGGTCGCCGTCGACACCGATCACGACGCCACGATCGCCACGGACCCAGTCCTGGCTCGGCAGGTTCGTGCGGACCTCCACCACATGGCCGGGCCGGTAGGCGCGCATCAGCCGCGCGCCTTCTCTGGTGGCGTTGACCCGGTCGAGTACGGTGAACGCCGTGCCTGTGGCAGCGATCTCGCCGCTCGCCTTCAGCTCGGCCTGCACCGCCTGGTTGGCCTCGCTGCGCATGGCGCGGCCGGCGGTCAGCAGAAGGGTGGCGTCGCGCTGATCTTGCGGCAACGCTGCCCAGCGCGCCGCAGCCGTCGTGGCCACCGCGTTCCCCGGCACCTCGGTCGTGGCGGGCTTGAGTATCTCAAACGTACCCGACACTTCGCCCCGGTCAAGCGCGGCAATGACCGCCTTCATCCGATCGGACCGGGAACGCAGGTTCTCCGTGATATGGGCCGTGGCGACGCCGGCTCGCTGGCTCGCCTCGAACGGCTTACCGGCCGCGATCGCGGTCAGCTGACGAGTGTCGCCGGTCTGCACGACGCGCGCGACACCCGTCAGGTTGGCGAGGCGTACGATCCGTTCCATGTCGCGCGTACCCAGCTGTCCGGCCTCCTCGACCATGATGATCACACCCGACAGCTCCGCCTTCACGCGCGCGACCTGTTCCGATCGGGCCGTGCCGTCGATGACGCGGGCATGACGCGCCAGGAAGCGGGCGACCGTACTCACGTCCGCGCCGGTATCGCGCCCGAACTCGCTCGCCTTCACGCTGGCGATGGCGAGCCCGATCACCGGCCGGCCCTCCGCCTTAGCTACCGCCGTCACCGGCGCCATTGCGGTCGACTTGCCGCGTCCCGACCCGCCCTGCACGTTCACCACTCGGTCGGACGAGGACAGCATCAGCACGGCCGCGGCCTTCTGACCCGGGTTGAGCCGATGCAGCCCCAGCTCGCGTGCCGCCTCCCGCGCCTGGATCGCGGCGTCGACCGGCGAAACAATCGGGGCGGATCGTCCCTTCCCCGCCTCGACGGCGGCAAGTTACGCCTGCTCGAGCCGCACCGACCCTTGCGTCGTCACTATCCGATCGCCGTCGCCGAGCAACAGGCCTTTCGCCTGCAGCAGCGCCAGTCGGGCCTCGACATCGGCAACCGTTACCGGCCCACCACGCGACAGGCTCTCGCGGATGAGCTCGAGCCGGTCGAACGCCGCCTCACGCTCGCCCAAGTCGCGCACCGCGGACGCGACCGCCTGCGCTGCGGCATAGGCGCGCGGCTCCAGTCGTCCCAGTCGCTCAGGGACCAGCGGGTCGCCGTCGCGCGGGGTCAGCCCCATGCGGCCGGCGATGCCCAGCCCGCGCTCCCCTATTCCGCGCACGCCCCGCATGGTGCGCGTCCATACATCATGCCCCCGCCCCGCCTCCGCCAGCGCATCCTTCACCAACGCTGACGGATTTAGCCCCTTCTCCACGACCAAACGCCGCCACCCTTCCACGCGCTGCTCCGGGGCAAGCTCGGGGGATTTGAGGCCGCGGGTAGCCAGCGCCACATATTCGCGGGTCTGCGCCGTGTTCTCCAGCCCGCGCGCCTTGATGTACGCATCGATCTCGGCCGAGCGGACGGAGAATGCTTCCACCACCGCGCGGGACACGCCGGCGATCTCGAAAGCACCGTTGCGGTCGTCGTGCCGCGGAATGGTGGCAAAGCCGAGCGTCTCGACCCGGCTGCGGAGCGCAGACAGGAACACCGCATCCATGACGTGCTGGCGCTCGTACAGCTGGTCCGCATGCAGCGCCCGCCACTTGCCATCGGCGGTGCTGAGACTCAATCAGAGCCAGAAGGCGAGCGCGGTTGCGATGGCAACGCCTGACAGGAAATTGGCGGCGAGCTTGTCGTAGCGGATGGTGCGTTTGCGGTTCCGTCGCCTCGGAATGACAGGAACGGCTCCGGCGTCCCGTAGCGAGCGGCGCAGCCTGTCGGCATCATAGCCTTTGTGGGCAAGCAGGTAACGCATGCGACGGGCTCGTTCGAGAAGCGCGGGCGCTGCCTTCACGTCGCTGACGTTGCCGTGCCTCAAGATGCTGATTGGGTTTGGATCCTAATCGCCGATCGGGCTTTCGCCGTGTTTGCGCAACACGTCGTTGAACGCCTCGGCCATCAACGCCTGAAGGCTGCGCCCCTGGCGCCGCGCGAGCATGTGCATCGCCAGCGACATGTCGGGCGAGAAGAAACCCGCGATCTGCTTGCGTCCTTCGCGGCTCACCGGGCGGGCCGGCGCGGGTGCCACG
>CAJYHD010000227.1 GCA_913773715.1 uncultured Sphingobium sp. | reverse complement strand
CCGCGATCCCGGACCATCCTTACCGCCTCAAGCTTGAACTCGCGGGCGAACTTCCTTCGCTGCATTGATGCTCTCCGTTCAGTGAAAACACCTTATCTCGGTGTCCACCAAACCGGCAGCAGGCCACAGCGGAGTTTTCGCACGGTCTGCATCCTTTGTGGGAAGGCCGAATCGTGTCCAACGATCCGGCGAGCGGAGCGGGTAGCGTCGACAGTTATGCGGCCCGTGCAGCAAGCGTCACAGCATCCGCACCGGCCGGGATGCAAAGTGGCGAGGACGCATCGGCTACGGCTTGCCAGATCGCTTCCGCCACATCGGCCGCCGTGGTGACTTCGGCAGGTTGCTGTGACGCTGCGGAGAACACCTGCTTGGCCCATGCGGCATAGGCTTCCGGGATGCCGTTCTGCGAACGCGCTCGGGCCGTCGCGCTGAACGGCGTTTCCGGTGCGCGGCCGGGGATGACCAGCCGCACCCGAATGCCGAACGGCTCCACTTCAAGGGCAAGGTCTTCGCTGAACGCCTCTACCGCTGCCTTGCTGGCTGTATAGGCCGACAGCATCGGGAGGGGCTTCAATGTCACGGCGGATGACACGTTGACGATCACGCCCGATCCTTGCGCGCGAAAGCCGGGCAGGACGGCTTGCGTCATCGCCATTGGGCCGAACGTATTCAACTCGAAAAGCTGGCGCGTCGCATCGATCGACACGCCTTCCAACACGCCCATGAGGCCGGCACCGGCATTGTTCACAAGGGCGTCGATCGGCCCGGCTTCCACCACGGCTCGGGCGATGCTGGCGGCGTCCGTCACGTCAAGCGCGATGACGCGCAGTCGTTCGGAGGCGGGCAGCACGTCCTCCCGAGGCTCACGCATCGTGGCGACGACGGTCCAGCCGCGATCAAGGAAGAAACGAGCCGTCTCAAGCCCAAAGCCGGACGAGCTGCCGGTGACGAGGATCGTGTTCATGCGAAATGCTCCTGTGGTAATGGGGGCGTAATGCGTCCGGGACGTATGTTCGACGCCGATCACGTGTGGGCCGGGTAGGTGGCGCTGGCTCACTTCGTCTCGATGCGGCCTTCCGGTGCGGCGTCGGTCGTCAGCGCCGCGACGGCTTGGGTCCACGCGGGATCGCCAGGGTAAAGTGCGCTGCGAAGAAAGGCCGCCGAGAGACGCTGGATTGCGGCGACCCGCTGGGGCCGTTCGTCCGTGGTTTCGCGTGCATCATATCCCGGGATGCCGCCGAGGGCGTGTTCACCGCCGAAGGCGGTGAATAGCGCCTTGGGAGCTGGGCTCAGATCGTAGGCGTCGCGCCACCAGCGGGCGCCGCGTGTCGAAAGCCTGCCCATGTCGCAATCGCCTGCGACGATCAGGGTCGGCGTCATCATGGCGGAGAAGTCGGGGTGCATGAATGGGAACGTGCGGGCGGCCTGTTCGGTCAGGTCGTTGCCGCTGCCGGGTGTGGCCAGCAGCACGCCTGCCTTAACGCGTGCATCCCGCCTATCGACGACTGTGCCGTCGTCGGGATCGGGATGGGTTGCACCGAGCAGGGTGCCGGCAGTCTGGCCGCCCCACGAATGACCGGCGACGGCGATGCGCGAGCGGTCGAGCCTGCTACCGATGGCCGGAGCTTCGTGCTCAATGCGGTCCAACCCGTCGAGAACGGCCACCAAGTCGTCCTCGCGGAAGCGCCAGAGCTGCGACCGTCGCGGATCATCGGGGGCAAGGGCGTGCGCTCGCGAGTCCAGGTGCGTTGGCTGGATCACGACAAAGCCGTGCGCTGCCCAATAGTCGACAAGCGGGCCATAGGCATGCAGCGACTGGCCGTTGCCGTGCGAGAAGATGATGATGGGCAGCGCCTCGCCCGTCATCGGCGCGGACACTCGGACGTGTAGGTCGGCGCCTCGCCGTCCTACTGTCGGCACGACGAGCGGCGCGACGGATACGACAGCGGGGGGATTCGCCTGAGCAACCGGGCTGGACATGAGACGGGGTACCTCCCAACTGGTAAGCGGATCATTGATCCGCAACACCAAATACGGATCAATGATCCGTTTATCAAGGGTAAATGCAAAAGATGGCAGCAGCCAAATTGCGGAAGGCGGTCGATGTCGCGTCCCCAGCTCCCAGCAGCGAGGAGGCACTCGCGCCGCGAATGCGCGCCGATGCTCGCCGTAACGAGGAAGCGGTTCTGGAAGCTGCCAAGATCGTGTTCGCCCGTTCAGGCGTCGATGCGCCGATCCGCGAGATCGCGACGCAAGCAGGTGTCGGGCTGGGTACGCTCTATCGGCGTTTCCCTACACGTGCCGATTTGGTGGCGGCGGTGTTCCGTCGCGAGGTCGATGCCTGTGCCGATGCAGCACGGCAGCTTTCGGCCGAGTACGATCCGGCCGAAGCTCTGGCCAGCTGGCTGATGCGCTACACTCGCTTCCTCGCCACCAAGCAAGGACTGGCGGCGGCGCTCCGTTCCGGCGATCCGGCGTTCGCCACCTTGCCCGACTACTTTCGCAAGCGTTTCGAGCCCGCTTTAGCGATGCTGCTCGATGCAGCCGTGCAAAGCGGTGAAATCCGTGCCGATATTGCGCCCTATGATCTGCTGCGGGCGATCGGCAACCTCGCCGTGGCGTCCGGGGACGATGGCGCAGCGCACACCGAACGAATGGTCATGCTGCTGCTGGATGGGCTACGCTACGGCGCTAAAAGCTAGGCTCGCCGCGAAGACCGGAGATCGATTTACCGGCCGCTCGCTTCCCGATCCAACGAACCGTAAATCGGAATGGAAGTCGTCGGCCAATGCAGCGCGGTGTTCGCGCGCGACGCCGTCCCCGCCGGTGCGGAGCAGTGCCGGCTGCGCGCTGGCGGGATCGCTCTTGTCGGTTCAGCCGACCGAAGCGTTTTGGGTGGCAGCGTCGGCCATGGCCGACTGCGCACGCAACAGTACTGTCGCTGCCGGAATGCGGCCCGTGACGGCTTCCCTCATATGCGCTCACGATGTTACCCCCTGCGTGTCGCAGGCATAGGCCGCCGCCTTCTGTGTCGACAGCAGCGCGAGGCGATCGCGCATCGCGCGGTCGATATTGTCCCACGCGACGCTCCCCAGCGGCACGCGCAGCGGCAGGTCTGGCGCGTCGGCGAGGTCGATGATCGCGCGCGCGATCAGGGCAGGGTCGCCGTAGGGGACGTCGAACCCGCCGTCTTCCAGCGCGGCGCGCAGCCGGGCGACGGGGCTTGTCGCATAGTCGGTGCGCGATACTCCCATGTCGATGCCGCCCAAGAAATTGGTGCCGGTCGGCCCAGGCTCGACTAGCGACATTCCGATCCCGAACGGTGCGACCTCCTGCGCAACGGCTTCGATGAAGCCTTCCTGTCCCCATTTGCTGGCGTGATAGGCCGAAAAGCCGGGATAGGCGATTCGGCCGCCTTCGGACGACACCTGGATGATCCTGCCGCCGCCCTGCCGGCGCAGATGCGGCAGGACCGCACGGACGAACAGAATCGTGCCGATCAGATTGGTGTCGATCTGGCGCCGGATCTGCTCCGGTGACAGTTCCTCAGCCGCGCCGAACGTTCCGTAGCCCGCGTTGCTGACGATGACGTCGACATGGCCCAATGCAACGAACGTCCGTACGACGGCGTCGTCGATCGTCACCTCGTCCGTCAGGTCGAATCGCAAGGGGACGAACCTGCCTGCGGTATCGCGCGGAGCCAGCGCCGCCAGCGTTTCGGGGCGGCGCGCCAGCGCCGCGACGTTGTCGCCGCGCGCGAGCAACGCCTCCGTCATCAGCCTGCCGAAACCGGAGTTGGCGCCGGTAATAAGCCAGGATTTTGCCATTTGCTTGTCCTTCGTCCGTCGAATGGAAGCCCTATCTGGCTGTTCACGCCGATCGGCTGAATAGCATGGTCATCCCACGGCATGTTCGATACGATCGAACAATGTCTGAACCGACGTTGCACGAATGGCGTATTGCGCTCGCGATCGCGGCGAGTGGCAGCTTTCGCAGGACGGCGCGCGAGATGGACGTTGCGCCATCGACGCTCAGTCATGCGGTGGTGGTGCTGGAGCGAAAACTCGGGCGACGCCTGTTTCATCGCACGACCCGCAGCGTGGCACCGACGTCGGAGGGGCAGGCGCTGCTGACACAGGTGGCGCCGCTGATCGCGGAACTCGACGCGCTCGTGACCACCGGATCGGACGGGACGGTAACGGGAAATCTGAAGATCAACGCGCCCCTGTCCGCGGCATCCTATCTATTGGCCGACATCGTTCCAGGGTTTCTCGCCCGGTATCCCGGAATCGAACTCGATTTGCGACACGAAGAGCGCTTGGTCGACATCGTCGCCGAGGGATGTGACGCGGGTATCCGGCTCGGGCGGACGGTGCCCGGCGACATGATCGGCGTTTCCTTCGGCGAAGCGCTGCGCTTCCTGCCAGTGGCGGCGCCTGGCTATCTCGGTCGTCACGGCACGCCCGCGCATCCGCGGGACCTGTTCGACCACCGCTGCATCCGCATTCGGATGCCCCGAGGAGACCGCTATGCCTGGGAATTCGCGCGCGGGGCGGACGAGCATGTCATCGACGTGCCGGGCGCGCTGACGCTCGACCGCATGTCGTTGATGATCGAGGGAGCGGTGGCCGGGCTTGGCATTGCCTATGTGCTCGAACAGGCCGTCGCGCCGCAGGTCGACGCTGGGGTGCTCCGGCCGATTCTGACGGACTGGTGCCCCGCCGACGAGCGTTACATGCTATATTATCCCGGTCGCCGCCACCCGCCGGCCCCGTTGAGGGTGTTTATCGACCATCTGCGCGATATATCGACGTGACGGGGAGCCCGGTGCGTTCGGTGCTACCCGCCGCCGGTAGGTCATAGTCTGAACCCACCTGCGACTTCGATTCGCTGGCCGTTGACCCACCGGAACTCATCGCTGAGCAGCGCGGCGATCACCGGCCCAACGTCCTCCGGTCCACCGACACGCGCCAAAGCCGTCTGCGAAGCGATGGCCTTGTTGGCTTCCGGATTATCGCGCATCACGCCGCCGCTGAAGTCGGTAGCGATCGCTCCCGGCGCCACCACGTTAACCGCGATCCCGCGCGGCCCAAGTTCCAGCGCCATGTAGCGGGTGAGTGTCTCGACCGCAGCCTTCATCGGTCCGTAGATACTGCGGCCGGGAAAGCAGAAGCGTGCCAGACCCGACGAGATGTTCACGATGCGACCACCGTCATTCATCAGTGGCAGCAAGGCTTGGGTCAGCAGGAATGGACCCTTGAAGTGGACGGCGAACTGCGCGTCGAGTTCGGCCTCGGTCCCGTTTTCCAACGTGGCGGTCGATGACGTGCCTGCGTTGTTCACGAGGTAATCGAAGCGATCGGCGCCCATCGATCCGATCGCCGATCGCGCCGCGTCGACGAAGCCCGCGAAGCTGTCCGTTCGACGGACATCGAGCGGCAGCGCGACCGCTTTCGCGCCCGCACGCTCCACTGCGGCCACGACCTCGTCCGCTTCATCGCGGTGCGCGTTGTAGGTCACGATCGACGACACGCCGCGCTCCGCAAGGCGGATCACGGTATCCCGGCCCATGCCGCGGCTGCTTCCGGTGACGATGGCGATGGGACTGCTGATGGACATGGTTGGCACTCCGATTGTTTCACCGGGCGATATCGTGACTCCTCGCCGGCGAATAAGGCGTGCCAACGTGACAAGACTATTCGCGTCGGGATAACAATGCGGGTATGGACCGCCTCGACGAACTCACTCTGTTCCTCCGGATCGTGGAGCGGGGCAACTTCAGTCGCGCGGCCGCGGACCTGGGGATGTCGCGGCCTGCCGCTACTGCGGCGATGCAGGCGCTGGAGCGTCGACTCGGCACGCGCCTGCTCCATCGCACGACACGTCATGTCGCGCCGACGCAGGAAGGCGACGCCTATTACCGGCGGTGCAAGACGATCCTCGCCGATCTCGAGGCCGCGGACCGCGACGCTGCCGGCGCGATATCGGGCGTGGTGCGCGTGGACGTTGCCGGTTCGCTTGCGAGACTGCTCCTCTTGCCGGCGCTTCCGCACTTTCTTGCGCAGCATCCCGGATTAAGCGTCCATCTCGGCGAAGGGGAGCGGTACGTCGATCTCGTCCGCGAGGGCGTGGATTGCGTCATTCGTGCCGGAGCGCTCGGCGACAGCGGATTGGTCGGACAGCAACTTGGGTTCGTGGATGAGATCACCTGCGCCAGCCCCGACTATCTCAACCGTCACGGCACCCCGAAAAGTCCCGATGCGCTCGACGGACATATGATGGTGGCGTTCGTCTCGTCCCAAACAGGACAGCCGATCCCGCTAGAATTCACCTGCAAGGGGCGAGTCCTTGATGTCATGCTGCCCGCGCGCTTGTCTGTCCGAACCGCAGATACAATGGCCGCCGCTGCGAGGCACGGTCTGGGACTGGTCCAGGCGCCGCGCCTGCGCTTCGCGGATGATCTGGCGTCCGGCACGCTGGTGGAGGTTCTGACGGGATACCCGCCGACCCCGACGCCGATTTCCATTCTCTACCCCAAGGGAAAGGAACGCGCGCCGCGCGTGCGCGCCTTTGCCGACTGGATGGCAGCTAGGCTCCGGAGCCAACTCTCGCCGTCGTAGCGCCGCATCGGCACCCCATCGCGAAGACCGCCTTCAACCGCGACGACTGTTATCGTCGCGCAAGGGTCAGCGCAGGAAAACGTACACCGCTGTCCAATCTATCGGAACATATACACGAGTGTACGGTTATGCGCCCGTCTGCGTGCATCGCGATCGTCGTGATGCCGCTGTTGCGGGAGAAATCCATGAAGCGCCCCATTGTGATCGAGAACGTCATCCTGATCGACGGCGTCAACGCGCCGCGTAGCGCCGACATTCTGATGGAGGGAAGACGCTTCGGCGCCATCACCCGTCCCGGAGAGCTGGACGGGATCAACGGGGAACGGATCAAGGGAGCCGGAAAATTTTTGGTCCCGGGACTTTGGGAATCCCACACGCATATGATGATGGGCGTCGACGGTGACTTCGACGAACGGGTCGCGGGCGTCAAGAAGGGGCTTCAGACTTACCTTCCGCGCGGCATCACCAGCGTGGTCGATCTTGGCTGTCCCGAGGAGGTCATGAACCGCGTCCGTTCGGATATGGCTGAGCGTCAATCCGATTACCCCTCCTTCTATTTCGCCGGTCCGGTTTTCACCGGTGTCAACGGCTGGCCGCTCTGCATGACATGCGACCATACCTCGTCATGGGAAATTCGGCCGGACAGCCCGGTGGAGACGATGGTGTCCAGCCTGGCGGGCAAGACCGATTTCATCAAGATCATCTATGACGGTCTCCCCGGCGGCAACGACAAGTTCCCGCGCCAAGCGCTGGCGCGCGTAATCAAGGCGGCACACGCGAACGGAAAGCGGGTCATGGTCCACGTCCGGTCGAAGAACGATATCGTTGAGGCGGTCAATGCCGGCGCCGATTGTATCGAGCATATCTTCCAACCGGAACATCCCGAACGTCTCGACGAGGCCGAAGAAGCAGCCGCGTTGATGGCGAAACATGGTGTCTTCTGGTGCCCTACCGTTACGACCTATGAGCAGATCGGTCATCTGGGATCGATCGGCTATCTCGAACAGCTGCGTGAGGATGGGATCATCACAATCGGCGAAATGGCGATCACCAGCGTCAATCCCTTCTTTCACCATAACTTTCCGCGTGTGTCGTCGGAAGAAGGCCTTGCAAGGCTCGACTACAGCCTGCGAACGCTGCGGCTGTTTGCGGAGCGCGGTGTTCGGCTTGTGGCAGGAAGCGATATCGCAATCGCCATGTCCCGGCCTGCGGCGGTGCTGCGCGAGTTGCAACTGTTCGCCAAAGCCGGTCTGGACGCCGCTTCGATCCTGCGGTCGGCGACGGTCAATGCCGCGGAGAGATTGGGCCTGGCCAAGGGAACCGGTTCGATCGCCGAAGGAATGATGGCGGATGCCATACTGCTCACTGCCGATCCGATGCACTCCATCGATGCGCTAGTTCGTTCCAAGCATGTCGAAACCGTATTCAAGGCAGGAGAGCCCGTCAGTTAGCGCCGAGCGCCCAGTCCGCAGGGATGCCCCCTTGCCACGTCGGCTTCCTGTCCACGTTGGTCCTTGCTAGTTCGCAGGCCCGACTAAGCTGAGGCAACCGATGCGCAAGGACGCGGAATTCAATCGCGGCAAGATTATCCAAGCCGGCAAGATTCTGATGCAGGACGAAGGTGGCGATGTTCCGGTCGAACGTATCTGCAGGAAAGCAGGCGTCACGCGCGGTACGTTCTACCGCAATTTTCCCGACCGGGCATCGCTTTACGAAGCGGTTCTGACGCAGGAGCTTCAGGAAATGTCCAGCATCCTGCAACGGGAGGAAGATCCATTGGCCTTCATTCGCCTCTTCGGAGAAATGATGATGGTCTACGACAAGTTCTTGTCGGCTCTACCGGACATGGCGGACTATCCCGAGCATAACAATAACGAGGCCGGAATAGTGGCGGTGATCGAGCCGTCACTGCAGCGCGCAAAGGATCAAGGCATGATCGCTCACCATATCTCGGGCGACGACATTCTGCTCGGTTGTCGGATGGTTGCGGCGAATTGGCGTCATGATCGGCAACCAACCCGGCATCGTGCCATGGAAAGACGGCTGGCTTTGTTGATGAACGGCATTGGCGGCGCTGCCTGCCATCGCGGCTTGGACAACATTGCGCAGTCAACGTGAAGCGGAGCCTGATCAGAGGCCCGCAGGCCTCTTCTCCCCGGAGACATGGAAGCAGTCTGGGAAGGATAAATTATCATGAAAATCATCTGCATCGAGGAGCATATTACTGACGCTGACGTGGCAGCCGGTGCAAGGGAAGCGTTGAGCGATATGGCGCCGTACATGGCGGACATCGGCTCTCGCTACCAAGAACCCAAGGATCAGCCGCGCCTGACGTTCGTCGGCGATGCCATCACTTTGTCGAAGAAACCCCTGGCGGATCGTCTGCGCGCTATGGATGCCGCTGGTATCGATCACCAGGTCGTCTCGATAGGCGACAGTGCGCAATTTCTCTCCAGTGCGGATGCGACGGTGCGGGTGCGCGACGCCAATAACAGATTGGCTGACGCGATCCGCCTCCACCCTCGACGCTTCTCCGGCTTCTTTTCATTGCCATGGCAGGATCCGATCGCCGCAGCGCTGGAGGTCGAACGATGCGTCGCTGACCTGGGGATGCCTGCAACGATGCTGATCGGCCGCCCGCAAGCCGAATGCTTCATCGACGACCCCAGGTTTGCGCCGGTCTTCGAGGCGCTGGAACGGGCAGGCACCCCGCTTTACATTCATCCCGGTCCGCCGCTGCGGGAGGTTCAGAAGCCATATTACAGCGGGTTCGATCCTGACGTGTCGGCCCGGCTGTCCACCTTCGGATGGGGTTGGCATAGCGAGGCGGGCCTACAGGTGGTCCGTCTGATCCTATCCGGTGCCTTGGATCGCCATCCTCGCCTGAAGCTCATCAGCGGTCATTGGGGCGAGATGGTGCCCTACTTCCTGCGGCGATTGGATGAGGCCATACCGCCGGGCGCGAGTGGCCTCAGGCGGACGATTACCCAAACCTATCGTGATCAGGTCTGGGTGACGCCGAGTGGGATGTTTTATACCGAGCATCTGCTGTTCGTCCGAAAGGTTTTAGGGATCGAGCGCATCATCTTCTCGGTCGACTACCCTTATCTGAAGATGGACGAGGCGCGGCCCTGGCTCGAAGGACTGCCGATCCCGGAAAAAGAGTTGCGCCTGATCGCTCATGGAAACTTCGAAGCGATGCTGTCGTAAACATAGAGCTATTCGTCTTCTTAGAAGAAAATGTCTCCCTTAACAGTGAAGGCAACATCGACCTTTACTGCAAGATGCAAACGCACCGCTCTCGTAGACGAAAAACGATTGCGTTACTTGCCTGGAGGCGCTTATGCTGTTTGAGATTGTGACGCTGGCCGGCTCAGTTTTTACCGGTAAAGAGGTCATGACGGGTGTGCATGCCTGGCTCGATGAGGCTGATACCGGCTCAGTTTTGGGGATGTGGATCACAGAGATTGGTCCGATCGGCAATCTGCTCGTCATGCGCAGCTTCGAGAACGCTGAGACACTTGCCGTCGAGCGTGAAAGGGCTCTGCACAGTAAAGATCCGTTCGGCAGCTCGTCCGTAGGGGCGAGGCTTACGATGGAAAGCTACGCTCCGTTTCCTTTTTTGCCTGCCCCCACACCTCGCAACTACGGGGGCCTTTTCGAACTGCGGACCTATTACCTTGTTACTGGTGGACTGCCTGCAACACTGGTTGGATGGCAACAGGCAATCGCGCCCGCTCACGCATATACCGATCACCTCGTTACTGCCTTGTACGCCCTCGATGGTGCTCCACGGATCACACATCTGTGGGGTTTTTCAAGTTTGGAAGAACGCAATGAATTGCGTCGCGAACATTATGCTGCTGGCCTCTGGCCGCCGAAGGGTGGTCCGGAGCACATCGACAACGCAACCTCTACCATCGCCTTGGCCGTGCCTAACTTCCCTATCCGCTAGATTCCGCTGCTAGGGATCGCGTCATCGCCTAAACGGGTTTTTCAACAGCCCCGGACGGCTCCGACACCGTCCCGATTGGGATGGAATATTGGGAAAGCGGCTATTGGCGGTTGGATGGGTTGCTTTGAATGTCATATGCCGCACGGCTTGCCTCAATGCGCGACCAATGCGCCTTTACCCAGGCCATCAGTCCTTCGAGCGCAGGGAGCAGGCTCGCACCCATCTCGGTAAGCTCGTACTCGACGCGAGGTGGCACTTCGGCGAAATAATGACGGCTGAGTAATCCATCGCGTTCGAGGTTGCGCAGCGTCACTGTGAGCATGCGCTGAGTGATGCCGTCGATCCCGTTCTTCAGCGCCGAGAAGCGCAGCCGGTGCCCCGGTGTCAGCGCGAGCAGCGCCAAGGCAAGGATCGTCCATTTGTCACCCAGACGCGGCAATACCCCATCGGGTGCGCAGGGCTTCAACAGCGGGCCGCGGTCAGTTTGCTCGTAGGGGCGTCCGTGAATCGTTTCCGTCACCGTATCATCCTTGTGCCTGAGGCTGGCATATGTGCCGCCTTCTGCCGCCTCGGCATGGGTATATATGAGTAACCCTTGCAATCACGAGGGTATCAAGAATGTCGACGGATAAAGGAATGGTGGTGGTGTTCGGCGCCACCGGGCAGCAGGGTGGATCGGTCGCATGCGCGCTGCTCGCGGCTGGATGGGAGGTTCGCGCTTTCGTACGCGACCCAGCGGGCACAAAGGCTCGCGCGCTTGAGGACGCCGGTGCCCGGCTCGCTCAAGGCGATCTGGGGGACGAAGCCGCTATCCGAGCAGCCATTGATGGCGCCTATGGCGTATTCAGCGTTCAGCCGAGTTCGGGGCAGGGCGATCTATATGGCGTCACTGACGAACAGGAGGTGCGCTACGGCACCGTTGTCGCCGATCTGGCGGTCGCCGCCGGGGTTCGCCACCTCATCTATAGTTCGACCAATGCGGCCGGAGACGAACCGTCCGGCCTGGGGCATTTCGATAGCAAGGCCACGATCGAGCAGCATATTCGCTCATTGCCCATTGCGGCTACGATCGTCCGGCCGGCGTCGTTCATGGAGATGCTGACCATGCCCGGCTTCGGCCTGCCAGACGGGCATTTTGCCTTTTTCATGCAGCCGGATCAGGCGGTGCAGGTCATCACCGTCGAGGATATTGGCAGGATCGTCGCGGCAATCTTTGCGGATCGGGAGCGGTTCGCAGGTCAAACGCTGGAAATCGCGAGCGACACCATCACCGGCAACGACCTGGCTGCTGCGTTCTCCGAGGCTGCCGGGAAGCCGATCGCCTATCTTCGCTTCCCCGACGAGGTGCTGGCCGGCAATCCCTTCTTGTCCGCACTCACCGGGCTGGTGGACAGCGGACGGCTCGCCGGCAAGGCCGATCTGCCCATGCTGCGGTCCCTCGTGCCCAATCTCACGACGTTGCGCGCCTGGCTCGCCGGCAGCGGCAAGCAAGCGTTCCTCGCCGCGCTCGGAACCGAAGGTAAGTGGAGGTACGGGAATTAGCTCATCCCGTTGCGGGTTACAGCACCCGATCGCTTTGGCCGTCGTCCAGGCGATCAGGCCTCACTAACTGAACAGGGTCAGAAACGGACAGGGCCCTCACGATTAAAAGGGGCAGCGGGACGGCTCAGGCCGTCTCGTTGCAGGGCTCGGCTTCGAGCAATTCCGGGATGTGTGACGCCCCGGTCTGATCTCGCAGATGAAGCGTTTAAACGCAAAACCTGACAAGTGACATAATCGGTCTGTTGTCATTATTCATGGCCGGTACTATGTGATGCGTGTCGAAGACGGAGTTCGGAAAATGACGATGAACGACAGTCTGAAGCTCGTGCAGGGCTTCGTGCACGCGATCGAAGTTAGGGATCGGGCGACTATCGAACGTAGCCTTGCCGATGATGCCAGGCAGATCTTCCCAATGGCCGGGGGCGGCTGGACTGGGCTGGCAGCGGTTTTCGAAGGAAAATCTGAGGTGCTGGATTACACCTTCGGGTTGTTCGACAATTTCAGCAGCCTGGTCTGGACGCACAAGGATTGGACGGTTTCCGCCGATGGTTCGCGCGTCTTCATGCAGGCGAAAAGCGAGGCGGTGGTCGCCTATTCGCAAAAGCCCTATCGCAATACCTATGTGACACGTTTCGACGTGGCCGATGGGAAGATTACCCGCGTCGTCGAATATGCCATCAGCGCTCTGTTCGAGGCCACCGGCATCGTGCCTGGCGAAACGATGATGCGGGCGATTGGCCGGGCGCAAAATATGCCTGAGGATGCTAGCGTCGATTGATGGTTAGTCACAGGCCCATCGATGAAATGTCGGACGACGGGACGGGGGAGCCTCGCATGGCTCGCCCCGATCCCCGAGACGACGGCATGTACACCCGCATCCTGGATGCCGCGGAGATGCTTTTGCGCCGTCACGGACTGTCCAAACTCAACGTCGTCGATGTGGCACGACACCTCGGCATGAGCCACGGCAACGTCTATCGCCATTTCGCCAGCAAAACGGCGCTGCGTTCGGCCGTGATCGATCGTTGGCTAAACCGGGTGTCGGAGCAAACCCGGATCATCGAGCAGAAGGACGGCCCGGCGGATCAGCGTTTGACGGAATGGCTGCGCACGTTGGCGTCGATCAAGCAGCGTAAGGTCTCTGAAGATGCCGAATTGCTACAGGCTGCCGTTCAAGTGGTGCGTGACGTACCGTCCGTACAAAGCCACCACACCGATCTGCTGACAAAACAGGTTGCGCGCATTTTGGCGGACGGGAAGTGCGATGGTACTTTGCCAAGGGTTGGCGATCCGCATCAAACCGCCGTGGCTATTCTCGATGCCACTACCCGGTTTCACCATCCCGATATGGTTGCAAGTGGTGGCCTACCTGATACTCAGATGGCCGGCCTTTATGGCGTGATTTCGTTAGTGCTGGCAGCCATTGGGCCATCTGGGACAGGCTCGAAGGACCAGGCTTGGACCTGAAAATAGCTCGAGGGCCCATCGTGGTTCGAAGAAGCTATGCTTATCGGCGGGCTACGACCTCGCGGATGTCGCCTTCATGCTGTCCGAGATTACCGACCGGACGATCGTCCGCAGGACCATCAGTGACGATCATCAGCAGGAGAGACTAGCAGAGCGAGGCGCCTGCCCTAGCGTGGTCGCCACCACGCTCGGCATGTACCGCGCGGCGCGCTTCAACGAGTTTGCCGCCGTCGATCCGCTTCCTGCCGAGCTGATCGATCGGCCACCGGTCGCCTTATGTGATGTAGCCTTGTGCGATGTGCTTACCGAGCATCATCATGCGGACCACCCGTAAGTTCGATCGCAACAGAGCTTGGTCTTCCCGATGTCGCGCAACGAACGCTCGGCGACTGGGCGCGGGCGGTCCCGGTATCGATCGACAAACGGGAGTTCACACCCGCGCTTATGTCACGCCACCACGTAGCAGGGATATGCTCCTCGTTGCCGCTCCACCGCTCCGCGATCGATCTCGATCGAGCCAAGCCACTGCGTCTGGCTTGTCGCAGCAAGCAGCGTTCCGTCAGGCGCAAAAGCAAAGCCGTCACCTGCGAAGGTGCCGCCGCATCGGTTCGAACTGACCACGTAGCTGCCCGATGCGATTGCCGCCATTTGGCCCGCAGTACGCCACATCGCTGCCGGTCCGGTCGCGCGAGGGATAGCGATCAGGGCGGCACTGCCCCGACCATAGGTTCTGGCCCGTTCGTTGAACATCGCCTCCGTGCACAACAACACGCCTGCGGGCAGACCAGCCAGCTCTTCTGACGAAAAGGTGTCGTCCCACGGTACATACCATTGCGTTTCGTACCAACCGGGCTCGGCAGGGAACGAGCGCTTGCGTCGCCAAGGACGCAGCTCACCGTTTTGAATGATCACGGCCTCATTGGCGAGGCGTTGGCCGACCCATACCGGTCGGGACGAAAGGACCACGGCAACCTTCAGATCGGCAAGCGACTGCATGCCAGCGGCATGACTGTCGATGCTCCGTTGGGCAGCGCCTACGTCGAACAGCGACTGTGCGGCGATCCAGCCGCCGAACGGCAACTCGTTGGTGACGAGCACGTCGAGACCGGCGTCATCAACCGTCTTGGCGATTGCAGCCCATTCTGTGGAGTGCGCCTCTAGTCCATCGGGCCATTCGACGAAGCCTACCCGCATCCTAAGCCTTTCGCGCTTGTTTGAGACCGTGCGGTTTCAAGGCGAAGTGCGACACGCCTCGTGGCAGCGGGGGCAGCGTGTAGCCTTCCAAGCAGCGCAGCGCTGACCCCGCTGAGGCTCCGTCATTTCGATTCTTGCGCCCTCGGACCCGCTGCGCCAGCAGCGGGCTCGGTCACGAGGGCGATTGTCTGAAGGTGGTGGATAGCTGCCGTTCATTCGTCGGCCGGAGATGGGCTTCGGAGATCCACGGGATGTGGTCGCGGCTCGACATGCCTCGCACGTCGGGTCATCATCCGTTGGATAGTGGTGGCAAGGTGGGCGGCTGTTTAGGATGGAGGTTTTAACTCTCAGCGTCGCGCTGGCTGCTTTTATCGTCGGAAATCTCGTTACCCTCCGCATGTTTTTTGGTCGCCGGAACAATAGCCAGCCTAAAACTGGTGCGTTTCATTCCAGCTTGATCGGCTTCGCGGTTATGCTTGCGATCACGGCGTTTTACCTGCTGGCGGGCCATTTGATTTGGCGCACCTTCAGCTAATCCAAGCGTGATTGAGCGGGATTGTCCTCCCGGCACAAAACGCTGAACGTCTGTTAGTGGGCG
>CAJYHD010000226.1 GCA_913773715.1 uncultured Sphingobium sp. | reverse complement strand
ACTGCCGATGATGGCGCCCAGAACGCCACCTGCCAGCGCCGCCCAGCCGTGCATCAAAGATTGCCTTCGACCTTCAGCAACTGTGCATTGTCGACAGGCGTGAAGCCGGCTTGGCCCAAAGCGGCGGACAGCGTCGGATCGGCGGTTTCGACGCGCATTTCGGCGGTGTAACGGCCCGATCGCCAGATACGCAGGGTCAGCTTCTCCATGCCAGACTGGCTGACGAGCGGGACCAGCAAAGCATCCCCATCACAGGCGATGACGCCGGACAATCCTTGCGACAGGTTGAGGCCGGGGAAGGTAGCTGAAAGCCGCGCGCGAACGCGTCCTTCCGCATGGCCGCAGCGGTCGCCAGCATACCATCCGGTGACGTCTTCCATCGCGAGGCCCGACAGCGGCAACGGCGCGAAGGTGCGACCAAGCGGGATCGACCCGGTCACGTCATCGATGCCGATGCGACCGAAACCGACGGTGAGCGCGCCCTTGATGTCGTCAGCCTGCCCGTTGCTGCGCTCTATGTCGAACCGGGCGCGACCAGTCAGCAATGCGATGGGAGACAAGCCAGCGCGCACGCTGCCCATCGCCATGTCGCCTGCCATCAACTGGTCGATGCGCCCGCTCCAGACGGTCCCGCTTATGTCGCGCGCCGACAGGCCGAGCCGTTCAAGTCCTGCCAGACCCAGCGCGACCCGCATGGGGAAGAAGATGAGGAGCGAGCCCAGCAGCACCAGCAACAGGATCAGCCGCCAGCGGCGCGAGAGGACAAGGCCCTTCATTGCGCCTCTCCTCGAACCAGGACGGCTTGCAGGGAAAGGCTGCCAGCGGTGCCGGATGGCCGAACGGTCAGCGTTTCGACACGAACACCCTGTGCTTCCAAGGCCGCAATCCACGAGAAGAGCGCGGTCGGTCGAACCGATGCGATCGCGATATCGATCCGATCGTCACCTTGCGCCTGTGCACGTTCGAGCGTCAGGCCTGCGTCCCCGGCGCTTTGCCCGATGAACTGGTCGATCGGGCTGGCAGGACCGGACGCGGTCTGTCGTGGCAGGGCCTTCAATTGCCGAACGGCGGCGCGGATCGCCGCATTGCGATCGGTCGCCTCGTGCAGCGCATCTCGCGAGGAACGCTGCGCCCGGTCGAGCGGCGCGATGACCCCGAACCAGAGGATGGTTGCGCCCAAAAGCGCGAACATAATGCCCAGCATCCATTGTTCGCGGGTGGAGCGCTCAGCCCAATATACCTTGATCCTGCCGGTCATGATCGCACCGTGATGTCAGCGAGCGTTCGGCCGCCGGGGTCCTGCGACGAGGTCGCGGTGATGATGAAGCCCGCCGCTTGGATTGCGAGCAGCATCTGGTTGATGTCTTCCGGCCTTGCCGCCGCGAGGGTGGCGCGAACCATGCCGTCGGGATCGCGCGACAGGGCCGTCAGGGCGACGCCGGGCGTATCCTGCATGGCGGCGAGCAGGCCGGAAACCGGCGCGGTGAAAGCGCGGGAGCCTGCGCCCTTGGCGGCAAGCTGGCCCTCCATTTCGATCAACGCCTGCGCGGGATCGGTGGCGGCGGGCAGGACCTGCTGCGCTTCGGCGAGGCTCGCAGCGTCGAGGCGGGCGGCTTCGCGATGATTTTTGATGACGGTCGTGAGACCGATGAGGATGCCGAGCAGGACTATGAGGCCGCTCCAGATTGCGACGCGGCGCAGCATCGCGGCGTCGAGCGTGCGGTGCTTGCGCTTGGCATAGTCGCCTTGGCGCAGGTTCAGCAGCGGGGAATCAAGCGCGGCGATCGCTGCCCGTTCGATGATCTCGGGCGTGGTGTCGATGATGGGTGCATCACCGATCAGCTCGGGCAAGGCAAGATCGCCGGGCATCGCGATCGTCTGACCACGCAGCAAGGGCTCGCCGCCAATGGCCGCACTGGCAAAGCCTTCGTCCGGTGCTGGGACCAGCAACGGCGCCGGCGTCAGAATATCGGGATCGAGGCCATGATGCTGCGCCTGGAGCAGCCATTGCTGCATGTCGGCGCGGGCCGCGATGGCGATGATGTGAGGCTGAGCTGGATCGTCATTCTCATCCGTGGCGGCGAACAACTGGTCCGCCGGGAGTATGCCGGTGGAAAGCGCCGAGAGCCGCGCCGCAGCCCGTCCCTGACGCGCGGGAAGATCGGGATGTTCGATCCAGTGCAACGCGACGCCGGCAGCAGGCGGCACGAGCAGGACGCAAGTCTCGGGCGGAAGTACAGGGAGGCCGGGGACGGCGAGCCAGTTGGCCCCTTCCCCGCGCTGGACGACCGCACCATCCACCACGCGCAGCCAAGAGGGTTCTGCTTCGGACGCTTCGGGCAGAAAGACGATCAGGCCGCCCTTCCGGCTCATGCGCCAGCCCCCCAGCTTCGCCGTATCAACAGCGCCGGGCTTTGCCGCGCGTCGATCAGCGAGCGCTCCACCAATTCCGTCCCCCCGACATTCACCGACACTTCGACTCCGAAAAAGGCTGTCGTCATTTTGACCTGGCTTGCGACCTCTTGCATCGGTGTGATCCCGGAGCGTGCAGCCAGATCCCAGAACTGCTTCACGCTGCCGTAGCCGTCCTGCGGGCGTTGCGCCAGATATTGCCGCGCCTGTCCGACACTTAGCTGTCCCGGCAACAGCATCGCGAAGAGCGGTGCCTGATCGGGCAGCAGCGTGTTGACGTTGATCGGTGACAAATCGGTGACGGGCAGCGCGCAGACCCATGGCCGCACGATGTCGTAAATTGCGGGTGTGATCCCGGCGACGGCGCGCAATTCGCTCGGGTCCACCATCAGGCGATTGGCGGCGCGATAGGGTCGCTCCGCGCGGGCATAGACCTCATCCTCCGCGCCGCCGGGTTGCGGCACGCTGTCGCTGTCGATCCAGTCGGCGAGGGAGGCGGCGGCGGATTGCGCCTGACGCGCATCCACGCCGAGCGCCTGAAGCAGCGCTTCAAACTGCGCGATGCCGATGGGCCGCGCCTGCATCGCCGCCTCGCTGGTGCCGCTTACCACGCTGTTGAGGTTGAAGCAGTTGCCGCCGTCGGTGACGCGGGCGGTAGCGATGCCGCCGGGAACAGGCAAGGGCTGTGGTGTGCCGAGCCAGCCGCCCGCCAGCGTCACCTTAGCCGGGTTGGACGCGACGAGATCGCCGATGCGCAATCGAGCCATGTCCATGCCCGCATCGGCATAGGCCCGCGCCTGATCCATCGCCCCGCCATTGCCCGTCATCCGTGTGGCAAGCGCGAGGCGTTCCAGTGCCGTAGAGGCGATGACCGCCATGACCGCGACCAGCAACAGCACGGTCAGCAGCGCCGCGCCGCGCTCTCTGGGGTTGGAGGAATCAGGCACCTGCCCCTCCTCCTTCGACCGGCTTTTCCGCCGGGCCGGGTGCGACAAGAAAGCGGAGCAGTATCGGAGGTTCGCTGGTGCGCGTGATGGTCATCTCCACCGCGCGGGGCAGTAGATCAGGTTGACTGGGCGTCCAGTCCTTGCGCCATGCACCCCGCGCGTCTCGAAAGCGAAGCGCGACATCTTCGACATTAGAAAGCAGAGCGGCGGGCTGTTCTCCTGCTGCACCGTCAAGTTGCGCGTAGGTGCGCCTTTCGAGCTTGCCCTGACGCACCCAATATTCGACCTTCTGCAAGGACGGGCGCGGCAGGTCGCCGAGATTGTCCCAGCCGCCGCGCACGAATTGCAGGACGGGCTGATCTTCGCCCGCGACATGCGACCAGAAGGCGGGCGCAAGCGTGCCGGTTTCGGTGCGCGTGATTCGCGGCACTGCTTGACCCAAGTCGGCGGACAAAGCGCCTGCCGTGCGCTGGATCGTGGCCATATCGTTCAGGCGCGCCTTGACCTGCGACTGCGCCGATACGCTGTTGCCGAGCAGCAGTACGCCGGCCGCCGCCAACATCGCGAAGATCATCAGCGCGACGAGCAATTCTATGAGCGTGAAGCCATTTTTGGCGCTTGGCTTCATTCGACCACTCGCACGAAACTGAGCGCGGCCGGCGATGCGCCGGGCTGACCCTCCACGACGAGATCGACCTGAAGGATGCGGCGGTCGTCGGTGTGCTTGACGACACGATGCCAGCGCCAGCGGCGTCCGCCATTCTCGACCTCGCCATCCGCCTTGCCGACCGATGGCGGAAGCGGTGCGGTCTGGATATCGACCATCAGATTACGTGCGACGATCTGGCCCATCGCCTTGCTGTCGAGATCGGCGGCAGTGCGCAGCGTCACGCCCTGAAGCCGTACCAGCGCCAAGGCCGCGAGGCTGAAAACGGCCAATGCCACCAACATCTCCAGGAGCGTGAAACCGCCTCCAGAACCACGCGCATCAGCCACCGACCAGCACCTTGCCCGCCATATCGACATCGATCGAGACGCGCTCGCCTTCGCGCGCCAGGATAATGGATACGGGATCGGTGGGAAGGCCGGTCGCGTCGAAGGCGACCTGCTGGCGGCCATCCTTGCCGACAAGAGCGCGGGTGCCCGGCTTCCAGTCGGTGGTAACGAAGGGCTTATCCTCAATCTGGACCCAGCTACGGCCTTCCCGCCGCTGGAACCCGTAGCCCGAAGCCGAGACCCAGACCCCGATCGGGCGCGCGGTCACGATGGCTTCGTCGCGCGCAGCGGAGAGGCGTCCGGCAAAGCGATCGGCATCCTCGACCACGCGCCCACGCGGATCGGGGATGGCGAGTACGACCGCAGCCGAGATGAAGCCGATGATCGCGATGACGACCATCAGTT
>CAJYHD010000225.1 GCA_913773715.1 uncultured Sphingobium sp. | reverse complement strand
CTGCGGCACGCCATCGACCTGACGGTCACCGCACCCGGCGCACGCCTCCTCGCCCGGCGCCTCGCCGCGCCGCTGCGCGACGCCAGGGCGGTCAACGACCGGCTCGATGCGGTCGGGCGGCTGGTGGACGACACGCTGTTGCGCGCGCGACTGCGGCAGGATCTCAAGGCCGCGCCTGATCTTGCCCGGGCACTCTCGCGCCTCGTGCTCGAGCGCGGTGGCCCCCGCGATCTTGCCGCTATCGGCAAGGCGGTGAGCGCAGCGCTGGGTCTCGCCCATCATCTGGGAACCCAGCCCGAATTGCTGACGGTGCTGGAGCGCCTGACGGCGATCCTGGGCGCCGCGCCGCGGCCGCTGGCGTCCGAGCTGGCGCTGGCGCTCGATGACGAATTGCCGCTGCTGAGCCGCGACGGCGGCTTCGTGCGGCCCGGCTATGACGGCAAACTCGACGAAGAGCGGGCGCTGGGGCGCGAGACCCGTGGCGTCGTCGCGGCGCTGCAGGCGCGGCTGATGGACGAGACCGACGTGCGCTCGCTCAAGATCAAGCACAACGGCGTCCTCGGCTTCTTCGTCGAAGTGCCGACAGCGCATGGCCAGAAGCTGCTGGAGCCACCGCATCGCGAGGTGTTCATCCACCGCCAGAGCCTTGCCAATTGCATGCGCTTTACCACCACCGAACTGGCTGAACTCGAAGGTCGCATCGCCAAGGCGGGTGACGCCGCGCTCGAAATCGAACTGGCTGTCTTTACCCGCCTGCGCGACGCGGCGCTGGCGCTGACCACTGAGTTGCAGCGCCTTGCCGACGCCTTGGCGGAGCTCGATGTGACTGTCGCTCTCGCCGAAGTGTCCGCCACGCGCGGCTATTGCCGGCCGCAGGTCGACGACAGCCTTGCTTTCGCCATTCTTGGCGGGCGCCATCCGGTAGTGGAATTGATGGTTGCGGCCGAAGGCCAGAGTTTTGTCGCCAACGACGCCGACCTCTCGGGAGACGAGGGCATCGGTGGTGGGTCGCTGTGGTTGGTGACGGGCCCGAACATGGGCGGTAAGTCGACCTTCCTGCGCCAGAACGCGCTCATCGCCATCCTCGCGCAAATGGGATGTTATGTTCCGGCGAGCAGTGCCCATATAGGGGTGGTGGATCGTCTCTTTTCGCGCGTCGGCGCTTCCGACGACATCGCTCATGGCCGCTCGACCTTCATGGTCGAAATGGTGGAAACCGCCGCCATCCTCAACCGCGCTACCCGTCGCAGCCTCGTCGTGCTCGACGAGATCGGTCGCGGCACGGCGACCTTCGACGGCCTCTCGATCGCCTGGGCGGCGGTGGAAGCACTGCACGAAACCACCGGCTGCAGGGCGCTTTTCGCGACCCACTTCCATGAGCTGACCAGCCTGTCGAAGACCCTGCGCCGCGTCGCCAACGTTACCATGAAGGTGCGCGAGTGGGAGGGCGAGGTCGTGTTCCTGCACGAGGTCGGGCCCGGCGCCGCCGACCGCTCCTACGGCATCCAGGTGGCGCGGCTCGCCGGCCTGCCCGAGCCGGTGATCGCCCGAGCCAAGCAGGTGCTCGACGTGCTCGAGCAACGCTCGGTGGGTACGGCGTCTTCCAAGGACAAGGCCAGCGTGCTAGACGATCTGCCGCTCTTTGCCCATCAGCCTCAACCCGTGTCCAAAGCCAAAGACCCCATCCACGACGCGCTCGACACCGTCCGCCCCGACGAGATGACGCCTCTAGAGGCAATCGAAGCGCTTTACCGGTTGAAGAAACTCCGCGATGACGCTCGCCGAAGCTGAGGTAAGGCTCAAAAAGCCGCAGTTCGCGCTCAAGACCGCAGACATGCTGGTCGAGGAACTCGACGCGCTGGTCGGCGAGGAGCCGGCCCGTTCCCCCGCTGCGCGCAGCCTCGTGCTGGCACATCTGCGCCAGACGTTGCAGGACGCGCGCAAGAGCGCCGAAACCGAACTCCTGGCGACCAGCAAGGGCACGCGCTGCGCCCAGAATCTGTCCGCGGCCGAAGACGAGATCATCTGCGCCGTGCACCGCTTTGCGACGCTGCGCGTCTATCCGGTCGATAATCCTTCCGGCGCCGAAGCCATCGCGCTCTCGGCCGTCGGTGGCTATGGCCGCGGCACGCTGGCGCCGGGGTCGGACATCGATCTCCTCTTCATCCTGCCCTACAAGCAGACCCCCTGGGGCGAGCAGGTCACCGAATACATTCTCTACATGCTCTGGGATCTGGGGCAGAAGGTTGGCCACGCCGTCCGTTCCGTGGACGAATGCATCCGCATGGCGCGGGCCGACATGACCGTGCGCACGGCAACGCTCGAGGCGCGGTTCCTGACCGGGGACAAGGGGCTCTACGACCAGCTGGTCAAACGCTTCGAAACCGAAGTGATGCCCAGGACCGGCCCGGAATTCATCGCCGCCAAGATGGCCGAGCGCGACGAGCGCCACCGACAGATGGGCAATACCCGCTATGTGGTCGAGCCCAACATCAAGGACGGCAAGGGCGGCCTGCGCGATCTCAACACCCTGTTCTGGATCGGCAAGTACTTCTACCAGGTCAAGACCAGCCAGGAGCTGGTGGAAAAAGGCGTGCTCAGCGGCGCCGAATACCGCCACTTCAGCCGCGCCGA
>CAJYHD010000224.1 GCA_913773715.1 uncultured Sphingobium sp. | reverse complement strand
CGCGCTCCTGTCCCTCGCTCTGCTTGCCGCCCAGACCACCCCCGCGACCCCGCCCGCACCGGTCACCACCGAGGCCCCCAAGCCCGTCATGGTCCGCGTCGCGATGCAGACCAGCCTCGGGCCCGTCGTGCTCGACCTCGACCGCACCCATGCGCCGATCACCACTGCCAACTTCCTGCGCTATGTCGACCAGCACCGTCTGGATGGCGTGACCTTCTATCGCACGGTTCGTGTCGCACCCGATTTCGGCTTCGTCCAGTTCGGCATCCAGAACGAGCCCAAGCGAATCCTGCCCCCGATCGCGCATGAGCCGACGACCAAGACCGGCATCAAGCACACGAACGGCACCATCTCGATCGCGCGCCTCGCCCCCGGATCGGCGCGCGGGGATTTCACCATCATGGTCGGCGATCAGCCCTCGCTCGACGCCGATCCGTCCAAGCCCGGCGACAATCTGGGCTATGCCGCCTTCGGCCATGTCGTCGAAGGCATGGACGTGATCCACAAGATCCTCGACCAACCCGCCGACCCCGCCAAGGGGCCGTTCAAGGGCGAGATGCTCGCCGCGCCGGTCAAGATCCTGTCGGCAAAGCGGGTGGCGGTGGTGCCGTGATCGGAAACCGCGTTCGTTCCGAATGCTGCGGCGGCGGAATGACGCCGCCGCAGCCAAGGTTCAGAACTGGAAATGAACGGTCGCCACGACGGTTCGTGGGACGCCGAAGTTCAGCGACCCGCCCTGGCTGATGCGCGGTGCCGACCAGACATTGCTGTAATAGCGCTTGTCGAACAGGTTGATGACGTTCAACTGGAAATAGGTCTTATCGAGACCGATCCAGCGCAGCGTCGTCTGGGCGTCCAGGTCGACGAGCGTATAGCCCGCAGAAATGGCGTCATTCTCGTCGGTGACATAGCGGTCGCCGACATGCTTGGCCGAAATACCCGCGACCAGGAACGGCAGCGAGATCTGGGCACGGCCGCCATATTGCCAGTTCGGCGTATCGACCAGTGACTTTCCCTTGGTGGCGACCAGGATCTTGCCGGTATCGGCGTCGCGAATATCGTCTCGCAGCGTCGCCTTCAGATACGAACCGAAGCCGTAAAGCGTCAGCCAGGATGTCGGCGCGAGGGAGAGCGTGGCGTCGAAACCATGGCTGTCCACCCGCCCGACATTCCGGCTGGCCGAGATGGTGCCGCCGCCCTCAAGCTGTACCGTCGTGGAGACGATGCGATTGTCGTAATGGATGTACCAGCCACCCATCTGCGCCTGGACGATGCCGCTATTGTAGCGGAGGCCGGCGTCATAGGAGTCGGTTCGTTCGGGCGATGCTTCCTTGTCACGGAGCGAAATCACCTTGTCGTCATAGGCATAGATGTCGGTGGTGGGCGCGGAAAAGCCCTTGGCATAGCTGGCATAGACGCCGACGTGCGGCGTGGCCTGCCACACCAGGCCGGCATTGGGCAGGATCGCGTGATATTCGCGGATACGCCCCGAATAGGGAGCACCGAATTTGGCGGTGGTGCCGTTGGCCGCCACCTGCTGCGCGGTCTGTGAGGTGCAATAGGCTTCGCTGCCGCTGCCCGGAATCGTGTAGCAGGCGTTGCTCATGTTGCGCCGGAAAAGGGCCGCGCGGACACCCAGCGTGAACGACAGGTCGTCGGAAAACGGTCGACCACGATACTCGCCCGACAATTGGTGCAGCATCGAATAAGTCAGCCGGTTGCGCTTCTGAACGATGTTCCCGGCGGCATCGCGCAACACGGTCTTGCCGCCATCGATCCCGAAATAGGTCGTGGGATAGCCGTCGATGCGCAGGAACGACGCTTCGCCGGTCTGCGCGGTTCGTGCCCGGTCCCAGGTATAGGCCATGCGGACGAGATTGACCGGATCGATATCATAACGCAGGCCGCCCACCGCGATCAGGCGATGGGTCTGGGTATTCGATGGATAGAAGACGCGGACATAGTCCAGCCGGTCGCCGTCACCATTCAGATCGACGCCGGGCGCGACACCGGCCCCGAGGCGGCCGAGTTGGTTGCGTGACACGCCGCGGGCACCGGCATTGGCATCGCTTTCGGCGAATACCGTCGAGCCGCCGCCATTGGCGAGCGTATAGCTGTAGCCGCCATCGATCGTCAGCGTCAGCTTGTCGTTCAGTGTGAACAGGCTGTTGAAACGGGCATTGCCGGTATCGACCGGGTTGACGCGGATCTGGCGCGCGTTGCCGCAGAGATTGCGATCGTCCTGCCCGGTTCCGGCGCCCGGCGTCGCGGAGGCCAATTGGCAATCATCGGTCTGTAGGAAACGGCCCGCGCTATCGATCACCCGGTCATATTGCGCGCGGGTCAGGTCGATGCGCAGCGGTTGGGTCGCGCTTGCCGTGCCGATGGGCAGGCTGTTGCCGAGTATGCTGTCGATGTTCGCGACCGAAAGGCCACCATAGCCCATGTTGCGATGCTGGTAGAAGAAACCGGCGAGCGACAGGAAGTCCTTGCCCGAGCCGAGCGGCTGATAGATGCGCGCATTATACTGGTTCTTGCGGACCTGGGCGAAGGGATAGAGCCGATATTTCTGTTCGCTGGCCGACACCCAGGCGCGCGTGCCGCTGGCGTTCAGATCGCCGGTGTTGATGAGGCCGAAGACGCGGTTCATGTTGCCTGGGCCGTGCGAATAGACGGTCGTCGCGCTCAGCTTTTCGGTCGGCATGATCGTGCGATAGTTGACGGTGCCGCCTGAGGCGCTCGCGGTCGGGGTGTCCACATCGGTCGAACCGAAACTGACATTGACCGACTGGACCAGTTCGGGGTCCACCTGCTGCGAGGAATAGATCGCATAATTGCCCGCATCGTTCAGCGGCAGGCCGTCAAAGGTGAAGGCGATGCGCGACTGGTCGAAGCCGCGGATGGTGATCGTGCCGCCATTGCCGCCATAGGGATCGCTGGCGACATAGTTGACGCCGGGCACCATATTGATC
>CAJYHD010000223.1 GCA_913773715.1 uncultured Sphingobium sp. | reverse complement strand
TTGAGCTGGGTCGGCGTCAGGCGTGGCGCGGACTGTTCCGGCACGGGTGGCGCGGACTGTTCCGGCACGGACGGCAAAATCTCGTAGTCTTCGATGAATTCGTTCAGGCCGGTGCCGATAAACATCTGTCCTCTCCCACAGCGCATCGTCGTAATCGCATCATCCGACAGCCAACATGTTTGTTCTGGCACCGGAATCGGCAAATTTGCGATAGCGCTAACGTAACGGAACTAGTCAGACAGATTCAACCATAAAATTATTATCTCAGCCTGTTTTTCTGGATCATTGTGTCTTTTCCGCTATATCTGTCTAACAGGTTTGCGAGAACAAGCAGGCAGCGAGGATTGGGGTGTGGCTTTGAGAGCTGTGATTATGTTGCCGTTCGGTTGGCGCGGTGATGGGTCGTGGCACTCCCTTATTCTAAGGACGCTGGCGTCATGAATCAGCACCGGCTTTCCGATCAAGCCTATGCGGGCATCGTCGAACTTATCACGACCGATGATCTGGACGTCGGGGAGCGCCTGCCTTCGGAGGCGCGACTGGCGGAGATGTTCGGCGTTTCACGTGCAATCGTGCGAGAGGCGCTGGTAAGGCTCGGATCAGACGGCATTACCGAAGCGCGCCGCGGCGCCGGGTCCTTTGTCAAAAGCCGCCCGTCCGATCGCTTGTCCGCCTTCATGCCCATGACGGAGATGCCGACGACGCTCGGCAGCTATGAGGTGCGTTTCGTGCTGGAGGCCGAATCCGCCCGCCTTGCGGCGACGCGCCGCTCGGCGCATCAGATGGCGCATATCGAGGAAGGTATGGCGATGTTGCGCGATGCGCTGCTGTCGAGCGAACCGGCCCATGCCGAAGACATGCAATTGCACAGGCGTATCGCCGAAGCCACGGGCAATCCTGCCTTCCTTAACACGTTTGACGCGCTGTTTCCGGAGGTAGAGCGGATCATGCGTGCAGGCGTCGACATATCGCGGTCCCGCCCGCCTCAGGTGATTGCGACGATGTTGCGGGAGCATGAAGTGCTGGTTGCCGCGATCCGGGCGCAGGACCCGGAAGGCGCGGCGCTGGCTATGCGCTGGCACCTTTGGGAAGGGCGCCGCCGACTGATGCCGGAACGGAGTTAAACCCCAGTCGCGGTTTTCGAGCCATTTCAGTACGGAGTCGCAAAGGACGGGGGCTGCTATATCGGACGAGAGGATCATAGCGTCCTCCGAAGGCGCGGGCCGCTCAAGCGTCGCGAGCTGGCTGTCGAGCAGACTGGCGGGCATGTAATGGCCGGGGCGATTACCGAGACGGGTTAGCAACTTGTCGCGACTATTTTCGAGCAGTACAAAATGCACGGGGTAGGCGATGACCGAACGCAGGCGGTCGCGATAGGCTTTGCGCAGGGCCGAGCAAGCAAGAACGGTAACCCCATCCTCCTCAATCGCATTGGCAGCGGCCAGACCAAGGCGTTCCAGCCAAGGCCAGCGGTCTTTGTCCGTCAGTGGCTCGCCGCTCCGCATCTTCGCGACGGCGTCCTTGGAATGGAAATCATCGCCTTCCAGGAATGTGCAGTCGAGCCTTCGCGCCATCAGCGTGCCGAGGGTCGACTTGCCGCAGCCGCTCACTCCCATGACGACAAGGGCGGCGCGCGGGACGACATGATGAGCAGGCGAAAATGGCAAAGGGGCGTCCTAGCTGGATTTCGCATCTTATAGATTTGGCTGCCCGCTCACGAAAACTACGACCTTCGTCGCAAGTGCCAGCCCTCCGCACGTTCGATAGAAGTGTAGCATCGTGTAAAATGACAGGGAGTGCGCGCGGATGGCACGCAAGATGATGCTGGCTTTGTTGGCGGCTACGGCCTTAGCGGGATCAGCGCCCGCCTGGAGCGCGAGCGTATCGGTCTTTCCGCAAGCTCCCGATGAACCGAGCGCCGTAACGGTCAAGGCTACCGGAGACGGGCGCACGGACGACACCGCCGCGATTCAGCAAGCTCTGGATGCAGCGCGAGACAAGACCGGCCATGGCGTTGTGTTCCTGCCTTCCGGTACATATCGCATCACACAGACATTGATCGTGCCCGTCGGCGTTCGCGTCTATGGCGTTGGCCGCACGCGTCCCGTCATCCTGCTCGGCGCAAACACGCCGGGCTTTCAGGAAGGCGTATCGACGATGATTATCTTCTCGGGCGGGGATCAGTATCGCGTCGGCGATGTTCCAGTACCGGTTCCGACGGTCGTACCGCGAACGAAGGTGGTGCGCGACGCCAACTCGGGCAGCTTCTATTCGTCCATGAGCAATGTCGATATCGAGATTAAAGAAGGAAATCCCGCGGCAGCCGGAGTCCGCTTCCGCATGGCGCAGCATGCGTTCCTCAGCCATATGGACTTCCGCCTCGGCAGTGCTTTTGCAGGGGTCTATCAGTCGGGCAACGTCATCGAGAATGTGCATTTCGAAGGTGGTCGCTATGGCATCGTCACCGAAAAGACATCGCCCGCCTGGCAGTTCACTCTGATCGACTCGACCTTCAACGGGCAGCGCGACGCCGCGATCCGCGAGCATGAAGTCGATCTCACCTTGGTCAATGTCGCGATCCGCAACACACCGGTCGGGATCGAGGTGGATCGCGGCTACAGCGACAGCCTCTGGGGTAAGGATGTACGGTTCGAGAATGTGTCGAAGGCCGGCGTCGTCATCTCCAACGAGAAAAATGTCTTTACGCAGATCGGTTTTGAAAATGCGCTATCGGTGAACAGCCCCGTGTTTGCGCGCTTCCGCGACAGCGGCAAGACCGTCGATGGCAAGGGCAAGGCGTACAAGGTTTCATCCTTCTCCTATGGCCTCGCCGTGCCGGAAGTCGGCAAGACAGGCAAATATGCGACCGAAGCGGTCATCCAACCCTTATCCGCCATGCCGAAGCCGCGCACGCCCGCGATCCGCGACCTGCCGCCGATGCGCCAATGGGTGAACATCCGCACCCTCGGCGCGAAGGGTGACGGCCAGGCCGACGACACGGCCGCAATCCAGAAAGCGATCGATAGCAACCGCATCCTCTACTTTCCGACCGGCTTCTACAAGGTGACCGACCGTCTGAAGCTGCGGCCCGACAGCGTACTGATCGGCTTGCATCCGGCGATCACGCAGCTCTACATTCCTGACAATAATGCGAAGCATGCAGGACTGGGCGACGTAGTGCCGATCCTGGAATCGCCGCGCGCGGGCGACAATATCCTTTCGGGCATTGGCCTCTTTACCGGGCGGGTCAATCCGCGTGCATCGGCGCTCCTCTGGCGGTCGGGTGAGAAGAGCCTAGTCGAGGACGTCAAGATCATGGGTGGTGGCGGCACGCCGACGGCGGACGGCAAGATGCTGGGCGTGCTGCGCGCCAGCACGGGCGACCCGATCACCGACGGCCGCCTCGACGCGCAATATCCCAGCATCTGGGTGACGGACGGGGGCGGCGGCACATTCGCGAATGTATGGAGTCCCAACAGCTTCGCGCAGGCGGGCTTCTATATTACGGATACGAATACTCCCGGCCACGTTTATGAAATGTCGGTCGAACATCATGCCCGCA
>CAJYHD010000222.1 GCA_913773715.1 uncultured Sphingobium sp. | reverse complement strand
TGACGGCACTCAACACCAAGATCGCGACGCCGCTCAAGACGGACTCCGACCTGTCGTTCATTTCCCGCGCATCGATCCCCACGGTTCCAAGCTATCCGATACCGCAGCGTATCCTGTTGGTCGCGCTATTGGCCTTCCTGCTGCTGGGGGTGATCGCCGCCTTCGTGGTGGACACGATGGATACGACCATCCGCACCGCCGCGCAGGTCAAGCGGCTGCTCGGAATCCCGACGCTGGCGATGGTGCCGGACATGCGCGGCGACGGTGAAGCAGGTCCCGTGCATGAATTGGTCGAGAGCAAGCCGCGGTCGCGCTTTGCCGAAGCGATGCGCAACCTGCTGATCGAACTGGAGAGCCGTCATGGGCAGGGATCGCATGTCGTGCTGGTCACTTCCCCGCTGGATGGCGAAGGCAAGAGCACGATCGCGACCAGCCTTGCGTCGGCGGCCTCCATCGTGGGACGGCGCGCGGTGGTGGTCGATTTCGACTTGAGGCGGCCTGACATCCAGCCTGCCGGTCCTAAATCCACCGGCGTCGTCGGCTATCTCTCGGGTAAAGCGGGAATGGAAGACTTGCCGGTCATCCAGCAGGGTAGCCATTTCGCGACGATTGCAGTGGGTGACACGCCGGTCGATCCGGGTTCGCTCATCGCCTCGCCGCGCCTGCCGATGATGATCGACACGCTGCGGCGCCATTACGACTTCGTGATCCTCAACGCGCCGCCGATCCTGCCGGTGCGGGACGCGAAGACGCTGACGGACTATGCAGACTCGACGCTGCTGGTCATGCGGTGGGGCTATACCAACCCCGAAGCAGCAAGGGTGGCGATGGAGATGTTCGAGCGGCCGATCGCGGGCGCGGTCATCAACATGGTCGATTATCCCGCCCATGCCCGCCGCCGCTATGGCGACGCGATTCACCACATCACCAATCTTACCGCTTACTACGATGCGGACGACATCGGCGCTGGCCTGTCCTGGAGCGAGCGGGCACGGCGCAGCCTTCGCCGGTCGCGGCGGCGGGTGGCGGAGGTGTTGCACTTCAACTGAGGTCAGCTTCTTGTGACCAGTCCCTTGAGGGTCGGCGATGCGCTTCGCCGGCCCTTCTTTTATGCGGGGAGAGCCGGGCTGTTCCAAGGCGCGTTACGGATCGCGCGGCGCAGGTGGAAGGCGAGGCCGCTGAGCCAGATGGCAGCGAAGGCGAGGTGCGCAAGGTTTGCGCCCATGGCACCGAAATGCGGGATCAGCGAGAAGACCGACGCATAGAAGGCGAAGGTACAGGCCATGACCGTTCGCAACACCGCCTTTTGATCGCCCAGCGCCAGAAGCCCCGCCCTGCTCGCCGCGCCGCTGATCGTCAGAGTGACGGCCAGGATCTGGATGGTGAGCAGCGGCACGGCCCCGGCGAAGTTGGGGCCAGCCGCCAAACGCATCAGCGGGCCGCCTGCAAACAGGATTATGAGGAAGCAGCTAAGCCCGAACGCCGCCAGCATCGCTTCGGTCTGAAGCAGGACGCGGATGAAGGCACGGCGCTTTCCTGCTGCGGCGAGGCGGCTGAGATCGGGATAGACGACCGACTCCACCTGACTGCCGACCTGCTGGACGACGCGGCTGATGCGCTTTGCGATATGGAAGAGACCCGCGCTCGCCGGATCGGCGAGCCAGCCGACTATGAGCGTGTCGACCTGCTGTGCGCTTGACCAGAGGGTGAGCGACAGGTTGGAGCCGAGCGCAAAGCGCCAGAGGCCGGGGAAGCGCGTGTTCACGCCCTTCGCGCGGGCGGCGAGGAAGCCGCGCCAGCCGCGTCCGGGCAACAGCCTGATCGCGACAATGAAATTGACAAGCGAGCCGATGATCTGCGTCACCGTCCAGATGATGATGACCTGAAGCAGACCTGCGCCCGCCATATAGGCGATGGCGACGAGCAGCAGGCGCAGCATCGCATTGAAGACCTGGATGCGGGCGATGACGCGATACTGGTCGCAGAGGCGGAAGATCGCGGTGGCGACGCCGTTGAAGTTGAACAGCAGCGACGTGAGGAAGAGCAAGGTGTAGCCGAGCGTCTGGGTCGAGATGCCCATGAAGATATGCACCGCGACCGCGAGCAGGCTGGCGATCGCCCAGGCCGCGATGCTGCCGCCGATATCCAGCAGCCAGCCGAACTTGAGCAATGCGAAATAGGAGGATTGATCCTGCTCCATATCGACGCTGGCGCCATGGCGGATCAGCGGCTGCCACGACTGGAAGCTCAGCAGTCGTTCGCACGCCTGTCCCAATGTCAGGATCATCGCAAAGATGCCGTAGATGGCGGGGTGCAGGATGCGCGCGACCAGCGCGATCGAAAGCAAGGTTAGCGCAAGCGTCGCCGTCGATCCGGTGAGAAGATGCAGGATCGCCCGGATGCGCCGGTGCGCCAGCGCCTCATGCAGTCGCGTCGAAAGCGCGATCAGTGTCGAAGTGCGTCCTTGTGCATCCATGTACCGTCATCCTGCATGACCGCACGCGTTCGAAACGGCGGTTCCCATGACGCACCATGGTGATGCCCCACGCAAATCGCAGCTTTCCTCTTGTCGTAATCCCTTATTGCTCGCCCCGCCGCTGCGTCGGCGCGGTAAAACGGGTGCGACGAGAGGAGATGTCATGTCGATCACTGCCAGACGATTCTTCCACCCCGAAACGCCGCTGGCCTCGGCGGACGTAGAGGACCGCTTCTTCACCGACTTGCGGACCAGCAACGCGACATTCAAGCGGACGGGGACCGACCGGTTCCATGATCTCGACGCGCTGTGTCTGCGCGCTTTCGAGGAGGGGCAGGCTACGATCGACGAGGTGCTGGACATCGGCATCTCGTCGGGCGCGACGTCGCTGGCGCTCAGCGACCGGCTGCGCGACGCGGGACATTCGGGCAGGGTGACGGGCACGGACATCTGCATCGACGGCTGTCTGGTCAAAGCGTTCCCGGGCGTCCACGTTCTGACCGACGATAACGGTCATCCGCTGCAATATGATGTGATGGGGCAGGTGGTGCGGCCGTGGGGACGGCGCGCGGATTATGCGACGGGCATGTTGTTCGTGCGGGCGCTTGCCAATGCCTGGATCGGCGGGCGCGCGCGCAAGGTGGTTCAGCAGCGCGGTGCCGACGCAAACCCGGTGCAGCTCATTAGCCCAAGGGCGCGGACCAATCCGCATGTGCGGATCGAGCGCAACGACATTTTCGTTGATACGCCCGCCTATCACGATCGCTTTGATTTCGTTCGCGCTGCCAACATCCTCAATCGCGGCTATTTCGATGAGGCGCAGTTGCGGCGGGCGATCGCGAACATCGTGCAATATATGACCGGGCCGGGCGCCTATCTGCTCGTCGTCCGATCGACTCAGGGGCAGCATGTCGGGACACTGTTCCAGGTGTCGCCCGACGGCAAATATATGAATGTGGTCGATCGGTCCTGCGGCGGGTCCGAGGTCGAATGGCTGATCCTAGAAGCGGAGCTGCCGGGCAAATGGGCAAAGTGACAGGCGCGACCCAACCTCTGGTCGTCTGCTTTCCGTTCGTCGGCGACCTGATCGGCGGTAGTCATATCTCGGCGCGCGACCTGATCCGGGGGATCGACCGCAGCCGGTTCGATCCGCTGGTGCTGGTCCAGACCCGAGACGGATCGATCGCCAAATTTTTCGAGGCGGTCGGCGTCACGGTGGAGGTGGCTCCTGCCTCCGCCGATCTGGAGCATGGCGCAAGGATCGGCGGCGCGCGGGCCTTGTCCCTGACGACGCGAGCGATCGCGCTGGCATATTATCTGCGCCGCCGGGGCGTTTCGATCGTTCACAGCAATGATGGCCGCACCCATGCGACATGGGCGCTGGCGGCGCGACTGGCCGGGGCGAAGCTGCTGTGGCACCATCGCGGTGCGCCCGATGCCGCAGGGCTTCGCTATGCTGCGCCGCTGCTGGCGAACCGGGTGGTCGCCGTGTCGCGCTTTGCGACGCCGCCAGCGGGTCGGCTGTCGGTGGCGGCCAAGACCGATGTTGTGCATAGCCCCTTCGACACCTCCGCTTCTTATGACCGGGCGGAAGCGCGCGCGACGATCCTAGCCGATATCGAACGGAGTGAGAGCAGCGCGCTCGTGGGATTTTCGGGCGTGTTCATCGATCGCAAGCGGCCATTATTGTTCGTTCGGGCCATCTCCGCTTTGCGGGCAAGCGCCCCGGAGCTGGATGCGCAGGGTCTGATGTTCGGCGAGAGCTTGGACGGGATGGATGCGCAGATCGTCGCGCTGGCCGAGGCGCTTGGCGTCGCCGATGCCATACATCTCATGGGCTTTCGCACGCCCGGTGCTTTCTGGCTGGCGGGGTGCGACTTGCTGATGGTCCCGGCGGTGCAGGAGCCGTTCGGACGGACGCTGATCGAATCCATGCTGGTTGGAACGCCGGTCGTCGCGACCGCATCGGGCGGCAATGTCGAGGCGATCCGGGACGGAGAAACTGGACGGCTGCTTCCGGCCGAGGATGCACAGGCTCTGGCGAACGGATGTGCCGGGCTGCTGCGTAATCGCGATGCGCGCAACGCCATGGCGCGACGGGCGCAGGCGGAGGCGCGGATCCGGTTTGGGCAGGCGGTGCATGTCAACGCGATCATGGCGATCTATGACCGGATGACGGGTCAGCGGCGGCAAGCTGCTTAACGCCTGACGTAGAGTGCTGCCTTGCCATATCTGTCGTTCACCAACTCGCCGGTCGCTAGCCGGTATGCCTTGTCCCGCGCGTAATCGATAAGCGGCTGGTCCAGCGTGCCTTCCTGCCCGACCAGGATCGCGGCGGGCGGGCGGGTGTCGAGCATGGCCCCGATCGTGCGGGGCGATACGACGCGCGCATAATAGCGGCGATCCTCGGTCGGGATGATGTCCCCGACGCGATAGACGAGTGGGCCTGTGACGAGTTCGGGATAAAGCGTCAGGCCGCCCTCCAGCGGATAGAGCGGCGCGAGCGTAGCCACCGGGCCCGGCTTGCCCGCACCTTGCGTCAGGCGAGCGAGTTCGACACCGGCGGCATGCACCTCGACCCCGGTCCATTGTGCGGGCGTCACCAGCTGCGGCAGTCGTACGAGCAGGCGCGGCATGCCAGCCCCTGCGACGAGCGCGGTGGCGGCAAGCGCCCATGGCATGATGCGTTTTTGCCGATCATCCGCGAGCCGTCCGTAGAGGAAAGCCGCGAGCAGGATGATGAAGGGCAGCGGCAGCGCATAATATTGCGGGAAGGCGGGCGTCGGCAGGAAGGACATGGCGGCCCCGCCCGCTATGATCGCCAGCAGCATCAGGATCGGCCAGTTTCGACCAGTCGCATCCTCGCCATGTCGATCGCGCATGATCAGAGCGCCGAAGATCGCCGCCATGACGATCACCACCACCATGCCGCCGCCGAGCCAGATCTTTGCGGCCAGCCTCATTTTACCCTCGAGCGTCATGATTTTCTCACCATCGACGTTCGCATTGGCGAGCCAATAGGCGACGTGGGGGCCGCGATGATAATGGATGACATGGGCCAGAAAGGCCTGTGGAGCGCGGAGGAGATAATAGAGCGTCGGCGCGCTGCCGATGATCCCGCCGATGCCGAAGGGGATCAGGCTGCGGAACAGGCGCTCGCGCAGGGTGAGCACCGAAGGCACGAAGAGGACCGCCGCCGCGAAGAGCGGAATGAGATAGGCATAGTTCGCCTTGAAACCTGCCGCGAGTGCGACGCCTAGCCCAGCGCCCGTCATTCTGGAAATATGAACCGATGCTCCGTCGATCGCGGATATCATCAACGCGAACGCAGCAAGTGCGCAGGTGAGGGGCAGGAAGTTGTTCGTAACCAGCATCCCCGTCGGCCCGGCGAGTACGGGGTTGGTTGCGATTAGGATCGCGGCGAGAATGGCGGCCGGGCGCGAACGGGTCGCGCGCCAGGTCACATAGGCCATGGCCGCAAGCGCGATCAGCCATCCGGCGAAGATCAGCAGCCGCCCGGTCAGCAGATAATGGTCCGTCCCGCTCGCGCCGAAGACCACAGAGAGCGCCAGCGGGAGGTTGGGGAGATTGTTGAAGCCGAAGTCGGTGTAGAGATCGCCCTGACCCAGCATGGCGCCGACCGGAAGATACATTTGTTCGTCGTGCCGGACGGGATAGGCCATGATCCGGGCAAACAGTCCCAGCAAGGTGATGACGATCGCACCGGTCGACAGGATGCGGACGATCCTTTCGGCCGCGTCAGACGCGATCCATGGCGACCGGACGCCAGCAGGCCGGGATGCCGACATGCGCGAAAACTCCTTTGCCCCGTGTCATTCCCATCGACCTTAAGCCAAGCGGCCTCGCCTTTGTGAAAGGCATGTGGGCGGACCGATGGATCAGAAGGAGTAGGCCGGTCGGGTGTCGCGATGCCTTCAGGAGAGTGGGACCTATCCCTCGTTGCGCGTGACTCGCTCCCTCCCGCCGGACCATGATCGGGGCCTCAGCGGAGAGTGAAGATGAACGCCAGCCTGCCGGCCGGATGGATGAAGGATGCAGCCGACGCGCAGAGCGGGGCGATGCCGCCCCTGCCGCTGGTCGTCGATCTCGACCAGACGCTGGTGCGGACCGACACGCTGCACGAGACGATGGTCCAACTCGCATTCCGCAACCCGATCCGCCTGCCCGGAGCCTTGTTGAGCCTCACGCGGGGGCGGGCGGCAATGAAGCGGCGTTGCGCCAGTCTCTCGCCGCTCGATTGCGCCAATCTTCCTTACGACGCAGCGGTGCTGTCGCTGATCGAGCAGCGGCGCAAGATTGGCGGGGAGGTCCATCTGGTGACCGCCGCCGATCAGAGCATTGCCGACGCGGTATCGGCATCGCTCGGCCTGTTCGAGAGCGCGACCGGGAGCAATGGGCAACATAATCTCAAGTCGGAGGCGAAGGCAGCGGCCTTGTCGCGACGCTTCGACACCGGCTTCGACTATGTGGGGGACTCGCGGGCCGACATGGCGGTGTGGCGCCGAAGTGCGAGCGTGATCGTAGCGGGGGGGAAAAACGGCCTCGCCGCCAGGGTCGCGCGTGCCGGGGGTGAGCCGACGGTCCTGCCCCGCCGAAAGGCCAGCGCGCGAAACTGGGTCAAGCTCTTACGCTTGCACCAGTGGAGCAAGAACGGCCTGCTGTTCGCGCCGCTTGTCCTGAGCCATGAATTTCTGAAGCCTGCGATGCTGGCGACGGTCGTAGCCGGATGGCTGCTGTTCGGCATCGTCGCATCGGCGACCTATATCCTCAACGATCTGAGCGATCTGGCCGCTGACCGCCAGCATCCTACCAAGCGCTTTCGTGCGCTGGCGAGCGGGCTGGTGCCGATAGCGACGGCGGTGCCGCTGGCGCTGGTCATGCTGTTCGGCGGTCTGGCGGCGGCGCTGGCGCTGGATCGGCCGTTCGCGCTGGTGCTGGGCTGCTACACCGCTTTGACGCTGGCTTATTCCTTGTGGCTGAAGCGTCAGCCGATGATCGACGTGGCGACGATCGCCGCATTGTTCGGGCTGCGCATCACGGCAGGCATGGTGATCATCGATCACCCGATTTCGCCTTGGCTGGTGACGTTCACGCTGGTGCTGTTCCTGTCGCTCGCGCTGGCCAAGCGGACTGCCGAGCTGGTGCAGGCGGTCAAAAATGAGCGGGTGGTGAAGGGGCGCGGCTATCTGCCGGGAGACGAGCCACTGACGATGGCGTTGGGGATCGCCGCAGGGCTGGTCTCGGTCGTCGTCATGATGCTCTATCTCTGGACCGATGCGATGCCGAACGGCCTCTATGGCTCGCTTGGCCCGCTCTACCTGATCCCGGCGGTGCTGGGATTGTGGCTGATGCGGATCTGGCTTCTCGCGCACCGGGGCACGCTGAACGACGATCCAGTGGTCTATGCCATCCGCGATCGCGGCAGCTGGGTGCATGCCGGAGCAGTGGCCGCTTTGTGGGGAATTGCCGTGGGGGTGCATCTATGAACGCCGCAACGTTCGCGATGGTGGTGGTTAGCGTGTTGTTCAACGCCTTCGCGCAACTGGTGTTGCGCAAGGGGATGACGGTCGGGCCGATCCCGCCGGTGCGCGACGTCATTCCGTTCGCCACGACGATGGTCGGCAATGGATGGCTTTGGGCGGGCATGGGCTGCTACGTCGTCAGCATCGGGCTGTGGCTTGCGGTGCTGAGCCGTCTGGAGGTCAGCGTCGCCTATCCGATGCTGTCGATCGGCTATATCGTCGCATCGATCCTGGGCGTGATGCTGCTGGGCGAGCATGTCGGGGCGGCGCGGGCCGCCGGTATCGCGCTCATCTGTGCAGGCGTGTTCGTGATCGGACGTACGGCATGACGCCCCGGCACGTCATCACCGGCGGATCAGGCTTCGTCGGTTCGCGCCTTGCCGACGCGCTGCTGGCGCGTGGGGAGAAGGTCACGATCTTCGACCTCTACAGGCCCGCGACATCCGCCGCGACGTTCGTGCCGGGCGATATCCGCCGCTATGGCGACATCGGCAGTTTGCGCCTTGGTCCCAATGACGTGGTCTATCATCTTGCCGCGCGTCAGTTTCATGGGCCGGTTCCGCGCCGCAATCGCCATGAGTGGTTCGAGGAGGTGAATACCGCAGGCACGCGCAACCTGCTCGCCGCGATGAAGCAGGGCGGCGCACGCAAGCTCATCTTCTTTTCCACCGACATGACCTATGGCCGACCGACGCGCTCGCCGATACGCGACAATCAGGTGCAGCATCCGATCGGTCCTTATGGCGCGAGCAAGCTGGCGGCGGAACAATGGATCTTCGATGCGACAGTCCGCTGGTCGTTGGCGGCGACGGTGTTTCGGCCCCGGCTGATTGCAGGAGCGGGACGGCTTGGCATCCTCACCAAGCTGTTCGCCCTGATCGAGCGCGGATTGCCGGTGCCAATGATCGGGTCGGGCCGCAATCGCTATCAGATGATCTCCGTCGATGATTGCGTCAGCGCGGCATTGCGTGCGGTGGAGCAGGGCGTGCCGACGGGCGCGTTCAACCTTGGGTCAATCGATCCGCCCACGGTTCGCGCTTTGCTGGGCGATCTCATCGCGCGCGCAGGGTCGCATTCCATGCTGCTGTCGACGCCCGCGCCGATGGTGCAGATGGCGCTGGCAGCGCTGGATCGCGTCGGATTGACCCTGCTCTATCCCGAGCAGTTCGCGATCGCGGATGCGGACTATGTGCTGGATACATCGCGAACTGAACGCGTGTTGGGGTGGACCCCTGCGCATGACGATCGCGACATATTGACGGCGGCCTACGACCATTATCGCTCGACCAAGGTCATTGCCGCGACGGCAATTGGGGCAGGCGGCGTACTGGGCACAGGGCTGGGGCATCGGGGGCAAGCGTGATGGCGGATTCGACGATTACAGGTGCCGACACACGGACGCACGATCTACTGACGCTCAAGGGGGCAGAGCGCTCGCACCGTAGCGAGGCTGCGGCCCGCAACAGTGATTTCAACGTCGCAGCGCACGGGCTTCGTGGTCTGGCGGCGGTCATGGTTCTTTTCGCCCACATCCTTGGCGGCACCGCCGAGCATATTTACGGGCACAACAACGCCTATGTGCAGGCGGTCAAGGCGCCCTGGTGTCTGGGGACCTTCGGCGTCGAACTGTTCTTCGTCATCAGCGGCTTCGTCATTCTGCCGAGCGCCTTGCGCTATGCGCCGCGCGAATTCGCGCTTCGTCGGTTCCTGCGGCTCTATCCGCTGTTCTTCGCTCTGTCGGTGATCTTCGTGGCGCTGAATGCCGCCACCAACGCCTATCCCAAGCTCAACAATCTGGAAACGATTGTGAGCGGGTTTTTCTTCATCAACCTGTTCACCGAGACCGAGCAGCTGACGCCCAACGCTTGGAGCCTGACGTACGAGGTCATGTTCTACATCCTGATGTGCGGCATGGTGCATTTCTGTCTGCGCCATCGCAGCAAAACCTGTGCGGCTCTGATGAGCAGCGTGGCGCTGGCCTTCCTCATCGCCTTTCCAATCGCGATCTATTTCGTGATGGGCTGTGCGATCTGGGCGATGAGCCGCCGTCCGTTGAGCGTGCGGATCAACCCGCGCATTCCCGAAGCAGTCACATTATGCCTGACGATCCTGTTCGCGGCGCAGGGTCATTTCGAATATCGGTGGAGCGACTTCCAGAACCCGGTGGTCGTGCCGATCATATTGGCGACCGGATGCTATTTCTACTTCGCGGTCCAGCCGGGCAGCCTGACAGCGGCGGCGCTCGACAACCGTTTGATGCGCTATCTGGGGACGATTAGTTATAGCCTGTATCTCGTCCACCCCTATACCTATTATCTGACGCGCTGGCTGTTCGCGAAGCTTGGCTGGTTCACAGACAATGTGACACTGTCGATCGTGATCTTTACGGGCGTGGTGGTGATGCTCACCATGCCACTCACCCATCTGGTTCATGTCACACTCGAACTGTGGCCTTACCAACGCTTTTTCCGGCAGGGAATCTACCGTGCGAAAGTATCGCATGGGGTGGTGTCATGACCAGTGCCGTGATTAGTGCGGGCCATCGCCCGGCATCGATCACCAGCCTGTCGATATTCCTGACGCTCGGCGTCTTTACCAGCAGCTATCTCTCCCTGCGCCCATCAATGGCGATCATGTTCACGTTGAGCGATGCATGCCTGTTGCTGGGCCTGGTGCTGCTGTTGCTGAAGCAGCGCATGCCGTTGCAGCCTTTCGGTGTCCTGTCACCGCTCTGGTTCGGCGGCTTCCTACTGATGATGACGGCGCTGCTGTTGAGTTCGCTGTTCGTGAGCAGCGATCCGACCCGATGGGCGCCGATCGCCGCGCAATATGCCATGGCGTGGGTGGTGATGCCTTTTCTGCTGATGGGTTTTTCGGAGGCCGACGCCCATCGGCTGGCTCGCACCTTCCTGACGGGAGTGGTGACGATGGAGCTTATCGGAATCGTCATCTACTTTACCTTTACCGGGTCATTCGAGGACGCGCGCGCGATGCTGGGGCTGGACTTCATTTCCGGCAGCGGACGACTGGGCAGTTTCGCGACGGACGCCAACTGGAACGGCGCGGTCATTTCGATGACGCTGCCCTTCGTCCTCTATCTGGCGAGCAAGGGCCTGATCCGGCAATGGCAGACCGTCGCGGCGGTCGCCATCCTGGTTCTGGCGCTGACGCTGACCGCGTCCTTTACGGCATTCGGCGCGTCCTGCGTCGCGGTGACCTTGTTCTTCCTGTCCGGCGGCATAAGGCTGCGGCTGGGTCCCATGCTGTGCGCGCTCGCCGCCTTCACGATGGTCGGCGGGATCGGACTTGCCGCGTTCGGCTTGCCGCCCGTGTTCCAGAAGCGGGTCGCGAGCGCGATCGAGAGCGGCGACATCAGCGAGGCGGGAACGTTCGAGGGCCGGTTGGGTCTGATCGAGGACGCGTGGCAGCGGGTCGGCGGCAGCATGGCGCTGGGCGTCGGCGCCGATCAGGACCGGATCGTCAGTCCGCTGCGCGCGCCGGTCCACAACATGTATCTCCTCCGATGGGTAGAAGGCGGATTTCTGTGCCTGCTGGGATGGCTGATGATGATGGCGGCGGGGCTGTCGGTTGCGCTGGCCGCGTTCATGCGCGACCGGCAGCGGGGTGCGCTGGCGCTGACGGTGCTGTCGTCCTTCCTGCTGTTCTCGACCGCCAGCCCGCATATGTATGCGCGGCTGTGGGCGGTGCCGGTGCTGTTGGCCATCGCAATTGCGTTACATAGTGGGGACGGAGCGTTGCGCGACAGGGCGCGGCGGCGGCTTGGTAAGCGGCTCGGGCGGCTGCATGTCCCCCAGAGCTAGGGCAGTGGCCGCCGTCTCCATCACGGCCATGGTCGCCGCCGCCAGCGCATTGCTGATCGGGCAAGCGAGCCATAAGGCTGGCAAGCCGGTCGCCGAATATAATATGGCGAACTGTCAGCCGCCGCCGTCGGGTCCGAAGCTGAAGGCCTTCGCGACGGCGGAGGGCTTTGGCCAATATGCGCGCGGCGGTCGGGGCGGCCGGGTCTATCTCGTCACCAACCTCGACGATGCGGGACCGGGATCGCTGCGCGCCTGTGCCGAAGCGTCGGGGCCGCGCACATGCGTGTTCCGGGTGAGCGGAACAATCACCGTGTCGGACTGGATCAAGGTCATGGACCCCTATCTGACGATCGCGGGCCAGACGTCCCCGGGCGGCATCGCCATCCGCATCGGCCAGTCGATGAACTCGCCGATGCTGATCCAGACGCATGACGTGATCGTCCGTCATTTGCGCCTGCGCCCCGGCCCGTCGCAGCGGTCGTCCGACAATGTCGATACGATCCAGATCAGCGGCGGCGCGCATGACGTGATCCTGGATCATCTGTCGACATCCTGGCCCACCGACGAAGGGATCAATATCGTCGGATCGGGCGCGACCCCGCATGCCTGCGGCGACACGCGCGACGTGACGGTGCAATGGTCGATCCTGTCGGAAGGGCTGAACGTCGCCAATCGCGGGGCGCACAGCCGGGGTACCTATTTCGGCTATGGCGCGCGCAACGTGACCTTCCACCACAATCTGATCGCC
>CAJYHD010000221.1 GCA_913773715.1 uncultured Sphingobium sp. | reverse complement strand
CGGCTGAAGAAGCCTGATCTGTCTTCCCGAAGAAAAAAGAAAGCCGCCCCGCAACGGGCGGCTTTTTTGTTGGTCATCTGGACGAACACGCTCGGGACGAGCGAAGTCGAAACCGCGTTTTAATCCGGCCAATAATCCTAAGGTGCGAGCTTCCGCGCCCGATCGCGCCACGCTTCCGCCAGCGCCTTGACCCCGGCAAGCTCTCGCACCGCATCTGGTTCCTGCTTGTGACCGCCGCCGATCAGCAATCGGAACACGCGATCGAGCGGCCATTCGTCATGCGATCGCTCCAGCAGAAGCATTTCGGTGCCCGCCTCCACCTCGCCTTCCCTGATGACCCGGAAGTAAAATCCGCTGCGCCCGGTCTTGATGATCGCCGCCATCACATCCCGCGATCCGAACCGATGATCGAGTTTCCAGCAGGGTTGCCGCCCATGGCTCACCTCCACCACCGCTGAACCGAGCGAAAAGCGATCGCCAAGGCATATGTCCGCCTCGGTCAGCCCATGCGATGCGATATTCTCGCCGAAGGCTCCCGGCTGAGCCAGCAAAGGATGATCGGGCTTTACCGCGCGCCACCAATCATAATGATCCTGCGCGTAGAGATGGATCGCCTTGTCCCAGCCGCCGTGATGGATGGGATCGGCGACTTTGTCACCCGCAAAGCCGTCCCACGTCACGCGTACGGGTCCGGCAACAGGCTGTTTGGCGATGGCGCTGTGATCGTCGCCGCGAAAGGGTCTGGGCGTGCCTGTCAGAAGGGCTTCGATGGTCATGGACATGCGGGTCATGACCGCTCCATGCCATGATGTTCGCACATTGGCGATGGCCGGATTCAGCCATCTGGCCCCGACATTTTTCTCTGTGATCCACGCGACCAATCACCGGCCGACGTCTTGCCCCGCCCTGATCCGGCCGCCTTCCTTGTGGAATGTGTCGGCCCTGTTGGCGTCCTCTCCTGCATCGGGGCAACCACGCCAGCCGGATCATCGACAAACAACCCAAGCAAAATTCCTGATGCGACAACGGGTTCCCTTGGGTTTTGCGATTTCTTGGGGTAAGGGGCGGCGATGGATGCAACCGGCCTGCGCGTCGCCCTTTTCAGTGGCAATTATAATTATGTCCGGGACGGCGCGAACCAGGCGCTCAACCGATTCGTAGGCTATCTGCTGAGCAGGGGCGCCGCCGTGCGGGTCTATTCGCCGACGACGAACACGCCCGCCTTCGAACCGTCTGGGGAACTTGTCAGCGCGCCGTCCTTCGCCGTTCCGGGCCGGAAGGAATATCGCGTCCCCTATCGGCTTTCACGCGGCCTGCGGCACGACCTCAAGCAGTTTCGCCCCAATCTCGTCCACGTCTCCAGCCCCGATCCGCTCGGCCATCGCGCCGTGAGTTGGGCGCGCGATCATGGCTTGCCGACGGTCGCTTCGGTTCACACCCGGTTCGAAACCTACCCGCGCTATTACGGTCTCGCCTTTCTGGAGCCGTTAGTCCTGTCGATGCTCCGGCGCTTCTACCGCCGCTGCGACGCGATCGTCGCGCCGTCCGAATCAATGGCGCAACTGCTGCGCGAACAGCGGATGAGCTATGACGTCGGCATCTGGACGCGCGGCATAGATCGCGACATCTTCAACCCCGGTCAGCGCGACATGGGCTGGCGGGCCTCGCACGGCATCGTTGGCGACACCCCCGTCGTCGGCTTCATCGGCCGGCTGGTCATGGAAAAGGGGCTGGACGTCTTTTCCGACACGATCGACCAGCTCGTCGCGCGGCAGGTTCGGCACAAGGTGCTGGTTGTAGGCGAAGGCCCGGTCCGCGAGTGGTTCGAGAACCGCTTGCCCGGCGCCGTCTTCACCGGTTTCCAGAAAGGCCATGATCTTGGCCGCGCTGTCGCCAGCATGGACATGCTCTTCAACCCGTCCGTCACGGAGACCTTCGGCAACGTGACGCTGGAAGCCATGGCGTGCGGCCTGCCCACGGTCGCCGCACGCGCCACCGGCAGCGAAAGCCTCGTCACGCAAAACGTCACCGGACGCCTCATCCGCCCCGGCGCGATCCAGGACTTCGCCGACGCGCTCCAGCATTATTGCGAGGATGCGGCATCCCGCGCCGCTGCTGGACATGCGGCCCAGACCCGCGCTGAACGCAATGGCTGGGACCAGGTCAATCAGGCGCTGGTCGAAACCTATCTGCGCGTGATCCGTCAGCGCGAACATGGCCTGTCGCTGCGATCCAGCCCTGTTCCCTGATAGCGCTGCGCTCCCTATATCGGGATCATGGCTGACCTCTTCGGATCGACGATCCCCGACACCACACCGGTAACGCAGACAGGCCCTCGCCCGCTGGCCGATCTGGTGCGTCCGACGGCTTTGTCGGAGGTCGTGGGCCAGGACCATCTTCTGGCGCCAGACATGCCGATCGGCCGCATGATCGAAAGTCGTACGCTGTCTTCGCTCATCCTTTACGGGCCGCCCGGCACCGGCAAGACGACGATTGCGCGTCTGCTGGCGTTGGTCAGCGACCTGCATTTCGAAGCCGTCTCCGCCATCCAGTCCGGCGTCGCCGACTTGCGCAAGCTGTTCGACGCCGCGCGCCTGCGTCGCAAGTCCGGGCGCGGCACGCTCCTCTTCTGCGACGAAATCCACCGCTTCAACCGCTCGCAGCAGGATGCCTTCCTGCCGGTTGTGGAGGACGGCACAATCGTCCTCGTCGGCGCGACGACCGAAAACCCGTCCTTCGAACTCAACGGGGCGCTTCTCTCCCGCTGCCAGGTCTTCGTCCTACGCAAGCTAGAGCCGGACGCGCTTGAGGGATTGCTCCAGCGGGCAGAAGCGCAGATCGGTCATCCGCTTGCGCTGACCGCCGAAGCCCGCGAGGCCATCATAGAACTTGCGGCGGGCGATGGCCGCTACCTCCTCAACATGGCCGAGCAGGTGTCCCGCATCGCCGCCGACGAAACGCTCGATCCCAATGCGCTCGGCC
>CAJYHD010000220.1 GCA_913773715.1 uncultured Sphingobium sp. | reverse complement strand
CGCTCGATCCCGTCGGACGGTCTGGCGGACAACGAATGGAGCACCTCGATCCCCACGCAGTATGCGATGCTCACCCAGCCGCTGCCGCTCGCCGGTGGCGCAATGCTGGAGCGCGCGGGCAGCAGCGGCGAGGCACGGCTGGCGGCGGCGCTGCGCGCCGAGGCACCGTGGATGGCGGCATTCGCCGACCGGATCGCGGAACGCGCCGCGCTGAGCATCTGGGCGGGGCGGCCATGGCTGGCGTTGCGCCCCATGTTGCTTGTCGGACCGCCGGGGGCGGGCAAGACGTATCTGGCGCGCAGGTTGGGGGCCTTGTCGGGCTGCGGCGATGCAGTGCTGTCCTTCGCCGGGGTCAACAGCAACGCGGTACTGGCGGGCAATCCGAGGGGCTTTCGGCATCCGCAGCCCAGCCTGCCTGCGATGATCATGCAGCAGACCAACACCGCCAATCCGGTGATCGTCATCGACGAGGTTGAGAAGGCGGTGGCGAGCGACCTCGGCGATGCGGTCGCGACGCTGGTCGGCATGCTGGAGGGAGGTGGTGCCAGCCGCTACTTCGACGGCTGCCTCGCCGCCGAGATCGACCTGTCGCACATTAACTGGGTGATGACGGCCAACCGCATCGACCGATTGCCTGCGGCCCTTCTGTCGCGGGTCGAGGTCATCCACGTGTCGGGGCCACGACCGGAAGATGCCGAACTGGTGCTGCCCGCCCTCTGGCGGGACCTCGCCCACCAGCTCGGCCTGCCGCCATCGGCACTGCCGCAGGTCGAACAGGCCGCCGAAAACGCGCTGCTGCGCCTGTTCCGACGGACGCGCTCCATACGCCGGCTGCGCCAGGCGATCGAGACGCTGGTCGCCGTGTCGGCACGCCACCGGCTCCGCGAAGTCCATTGATGATCATCGAAGGCGGTGCGGTGAGCACCGTCAGGAACGGGAAAAAATGCTCCGGCCGGGAAGCGGCCGTCACCAAAAAGGAATGTACCCATGGAAACGACTGTCCGCCACCAGAACTTCATGCTCGCGCTGCGTCAGCTGATGGGCTGGCCCACCTTCGCGCCGGTGAACAACGCGATCGCATTTACCTCGGGCCAGACGATGTCAGCGCCGGTTGGCGTTGAGCTTGGCCGTATCGCACAGGCGCTGAACAAGGACCTTGTCTATTCGGGATGGTCGACCATCACCGCCAAGGAACCGGATGGCTTCGCGGTGGCCTTTCGTGATCTGGTCACGGTCGACATCGTCGATCGGCTTGTTCCCTTCGCTGCGGACGATCGCGCACGCGTGATCCTGATCAGCACCTCCACCGACGAGCATTTCGCGATCGACACGCGGGGTTCGCTGATCCGCATGGCGGGTCGGCCGAAGACCATCCGCAAGGGCCGTGCGCTGGCGATGTCGCGGATCAAGGCGGTGGCCGTCACCCGCAGCAGCGACTTGCTGCCGGATAACCAGTTCGTCGCTCCCGGTGCCGCTGTTACCCGCCCGCAGCCCTCGAACGAGACGATCGTCCGCTTCGCCTGACTTACCCGTCGGTCGCCCGTCGGTGGCCGCCGATCCCTGAATGTCCTGGAGACCATGAATGCCCTTTGAAGCCACAACGCCTCGCCCACGACGCAGCTGGATCGTGCTCGATATCGAGTCCGCCGTTCTCGATCACACTGCCCACAAGCGCTATCAGCAAATGGAGCGTTGGACGCCGTCGCTGGACAAACCGATCCGCCGTGGCTACACCCGCAGCGAGGACCCGCTGACCTGTCCGCGATGGATTTTCCAGACGCTCTGCGTCGCGTCGATCATGGTGCTGGTCGAAGATGCTCAGGGCGGTGTCGATGTGCGAAGCTTCGTGACGCTGTCGGCACCGGAATTGGACGAACGCGGTGTTGTGGCTGGCGTGTTGCGCGTGCTGGCCGACGCCCCGCCGGACGCGGAACTCTGTACCTGGATGGGCTTGGCCCATGACATCCCGCTGCTGATCGCGGCCGCGATGAGGCATGGTCTATCGCTGCCAAAATTCTGGGGCTGGCTATCGCATGGTGGTTTCCACCGCAACCGACATATCGACCTGGCCCGCGCGTTGACCGCGGGCATGAAGATCAAGCCGATCCATCTGGCTGAAGTGCTCGCCGCGATGGACCTGCCGGGCAAGATCACCTGTCCGCCCTTCGCGGTCACTCGGCTGATCGAGACGGGGCGGTGGGAAGAGGTGGCATCCGCCTGCGAGGTCGACGTCATCTCGACCGCGCTGCTACTGGCCCGCTGGCGGCAGCTCACGGATCCCCGCGCCGAAGCCGAGGCTGTCGAGGATCGCATCCTTCGCCGTGTCATCGAACAGCGACCGGGTCGGGGGTACATCGCCGCGTTGCAGGCGCATCGAGATCGACGCTTCGCCGAACAATATGCCAAGGCCGCCAATGATGCAGCGGTCCTGGCGCCGTGGTTGGATCAGGACGCGGCCTGACCCTTCATCGTTGCTCTTCACAACCCCATAGCTGCCGCGCCGCCGCCCAAAGGATCGCGGCGCGGCTTTGCTATTCATCCGCCATAGTCGACGTCATCTTCCGCCGTGTTCGTGGTGATGTCGATCGGCATCTTGACCTGACCGGTCGTGGAGGCATGGGTCTGCGAGACCGGTGCCTGATCGGCACCAGTGCTAGCTGGCGTCGCCACCGCCTCACGCTTCGGCGCCAACGTGACGATGATCGCGTTGAGCGCCTCCACCATGCCCATGAGTCGTGCAACCTGAGCGTTCAGGCCTTCGATCTCACGTGTCTTGGCTTCATTATCACCCTCCAGCGCGAGAACCTGATGCTCGAAATCATCGATGATCTCCTCGTTCATCGCCTGATCGGCCTCGTGCACGCGGACAAGATCGGACATCGCCTGCGTGCTCTCCTGCTTTTCCTTGCGGTCGAGGAAGGTGCGGCGTTCGACGATGTCGCGAACGACGGTGCACAGCGCATTCACATCCGTTTCCGACAGATCGACCGCCTCGCGCGCGCCGCCGCGCTCGAGCGTGGACTTGACCTCCTTGAAGTGCTTGGAGATCGTGGTGAGACTTCCTCTGTCGTTCAACGCTTTGCGGATACGCCTCAGTTTGATGTTGGCAAGGGTCGTGCCGCTGTCGAGCAAAGACTGGACAGCGGAATAGACGTCGTCATAGCGCACGTCATCGTTCAGGTCGCTCAAAGAGCATACTCCTGTACACGTACGTACATCCATGTACGTACACTTGCTTTGTACAGGCATGGGATGGATCGTAGCCCATGCCGCCTGATGACGAAACTCATCAGGCGACAGGACTTTTAGGAGCGCCCCCCCGTTCTATGGCAAGTGACTTTCGAGATTTTCTTGTAAAAACTGAATCTGTTGCGCCGCCGCAACACTATGAAGCGCCGCGCTTGGTTTTCTTCCCCGCATCGCTGCGAATCTTTCGCGCTCGTGCTGATCCGACGCGGGAGCGTTGATTGAGCGGCAGCAGGCGGATTGGCGACGGTTCGAGGGCAGCGGTAAGCAACGGTACATAGCGCATCATGAAATCGAGACGCTCGCGAAGGACAACTGTTACACCCTCGGTCGCCATCCGTTTCGAATAATGCTTGCCGTTCACGGTCGCGCGTGCATGCCCCATGACGTCGGCCCGCATGATCTCATTGACCCCCTCCACCTCGTAGAAGGAACTGCCCAGCGCCCGGATCGAGTGGATGTCGGGCCCCTTGCCAAAGCGGTTACGCTCCACCGGCAGGCGATCCTCAATCCAGTCAGCCATATGTTGCCACGCCCGCGCATAAAAATGCGCGCCGCCGCGCTTGGCGGCGTGGACGTATAGCTCGGGAAAAAGCGCGACGTGGCCTTCGTCACTGACGGCGCGGACGTAATCGAGGAACCCCAGCCGGATCAATTCCGGGTGCAGGGGCAGCTTGCGCCGTCGCGCCAGTCGCTTCTCGCCAGCAAGCTCACCGTCACGCCCGCGCACGTCATTGTCCTGGATGACGAAATGGGGGACGTCGTGGTCGACCACCACTTCGTCGGCGCGCAAGCCGCATGTCTCTTCGCGGCAGCTATGATGGTAATAGCAGAGCAGCGGAACCCAATAAGCCGCGTCGTGCGAGATTGTCAGATGCCGGCCGTTGGCGGTCAGTCGATGGAGCGCACCATCATTGCCGGTGTAGATCGGCGAGCCGAACAGCAGCGCGAGATGTTCCTTTCGCCACGGCGGACGGGGGTCATCGCCGGTGTCCTTCACGGTCAGCGTGGCTGCTGCGAAGTCCAGCACCAGCGTATTGGGTTGTCGCGGCGCCCACACGGTCTTGGCGAGGTGCCGCGATACCCGTGACATAGTGGACAGGTCGCGATTGACCGTCTTGGCATGCCGCTCCTTGTCGGATGTAGGCGTCGGCAACGACGAGACCACCTCAGCGAACGGCTTCGTCATCGAGCCGAACTGATAGTCCTTGGGCAGGCGCATCAACCCGCGCTTGAAGGCGTCGACGTCAAGATGGGTATAGGCACCACGTGGCTTGTCGCCGGTGATCCATGCGAACGTACGCATGATGCGACGCTGCTGTGCGCAGTCGCCCTTCCACGTCTTCTCCTGCCGCAACTCCGCGATGATCTGGTCGATGCCCTCGCTGAATCGCAGCTGGTCGAAGACGATGAAGGGGCACGCGCCGCCTCCGGCTGGCTCGGTCTGTCGTTCCGGGACCGCGGACGGGGATGCATCGAGCGCCAGCATCGCCTGCAGCGGGTTGGCCGCGTCGATGACCGCCGGATCGAAAACTCGTTCGGTGCGCCGCCAGGCCTCTGCGCGCGCCCGTAGGATATGGCCTCGTGCCACCTCCAGAAGCACACTGGATGCTGGCACGCCGATGGTGGTGAGGCGCGCGGCGACGTCATCGTCACCAAGACCCGCCGAGTGGCAGAAGTCGGCCAGATACTCCTCGATCGCCGCCAGGTCGCATGGGTCGATGCCGCGCTGTGCCAGTTCTGCGCGGTCGACCTCGGTCAAGGCATTCGGTCGATCCGGCCGTCGGGCGATGCGATACGCCTCCGCCAACGGGCGGGCGTTCTCGTCCATGAACCGCGAATGGCTCTGGTTGCTGAAGGCATCACCGAGATTGCGAGCGAGTTCATGCTCCAGTTCGCGGCGGAACAGCGCCTCGATTTCATTGCCTGTCAGGAAGGTTCGATCGTCTGACAGCATGCCCTCAACTTCGTGCTTCACCACGGCAAAGCGTGCGGACAACATGGCCGCCCGCAGCCGTGCCACCGCCGGATCGGCGGTCTGAAGCGCGATGGGTAGCGGCTTACTGATAATATTTCGGAAATGAATGCGGCGCCGATAGACATATCGGCCGGCGATACGGACGGTACAGTGGATACGGCACATGGGTCGTCACCTTCCCGCGTGTGCCGGTGCCATGTGCAGTGGTCATGTTTTCCGCACTAAGCGCCAGCCACGCTAAAAGGCGGATTTCCAATCGCTTGGCGATAAAGTGGTCGGGGAGACAGGATTCGAACCTGCGACATCCTGCTCCCAAAGCAGGCGCGCTACCAGACTGCGCCACTCCCCGACAGGGGGTTGCCCTTAGGGGAAGCGGGGGGCACGGTGCAAGGCCTATTTCGGGCAGAGGTTACAGGTTGGCCTGTTCGTCCTCGGGCAGGTCGGCATCGGGCGGATAATAGAGCGCCGCGCATTCCTCGCGCAGGCAACCGCCTTCGATCACGATGTCGTCGCGATAGGCATCCGCGATGAAGCCCAGCGTGTCGACATGCCGTGCCTCGAAATACATCGGGTGGACGTCGTCGCGGCCCGCGCCGTACACGACCCGCTCGACCTTGGACC
>CAJYHD010000219.1 GCA_913773715.1 uncultured Sphingobium sp. | reverse complement strand
CATGTTTACGTCGATAATGTCCTACAGGTGCATGACAGGCCAGAGCCCCAGGGCGGTTACGCCAGATTAAAAGACAAAATAATTTGGAAACATCATATTTTCAATTATCGTGGGAAATCAAGGTATCTTAAGGCGTGCCCCTCATTCACGAGTCCGTGAACCTCATTCTATCAGTCACATTCAAGCTAAAGCGTGCCGGCACGTGCCACTCCTTGTCGCATCGCTCCTACGGGCTGCCGCGGATCGCGGGAACGATATCGTTTACCAAATGTTGGAGCGTCGAATCTTGATGCCATGCCGATGCGGCTTCCAACCCGAGCGATCCCATGCGCTGCTTCTGTGTTGCTGCCCTGTTCATGCCCCTGATCGCTGTCTCCTTTGCAGCGTCCGCACGAGCTCAAGATGTCCCGAGCCAAACAATGCGGACGAAGATGCTGATCCACGGCAACTATTGCGGGCCTGGGAACAACGGCCCGGGCATGAAGCCTGTGGACGCGCTCGACGCCGCTTGCATGCGTCACGATGCGTGCACGCCAGACTTCGGGCTACCGGCTTGCGGCTGCCATCGTCAACTCAAGCGGGACGCCAGCCTCATTGCTGCCAGCCCTCGCCAGCCCCAGGATATCCGGATACTGGCCAGTCTCATCGCGCAGGGAAGCGATTTGATGATGTGCCGCGATGGCCTTGCGCTAGGACATTAAACCGATCGGACATAGACACTCGGCCAGATGTCTGTCCAATGCAGGCGGAGCGCGGGGGGCAATAACCCCCGCGGAGAGCGACAAGCTCGTTTGCATGACCCGGACAGGCCGGGCCGGTCGTAGCGGGGTAGCGCCCAAAGTCCGCTTGTGTGCGGCAATTGCTGTTCAAGCAGACGGCAAGCGTCAGGGGCGACAGTTCCTAAGGAAGAACTCGGTGGTGCGCTTTAGTGTCTCACGTTTGACATGGGTCAGTTCGGCCCGCTCCAGCCCCAGGACTGCGCGGTCCACTGGCGGGCGAATAGTTAGATTGAGAAAGCATTCTGCAGCGAAGCGCGTATCAGGGACCGTAATCTCACCAGACTCAACAGCTTGCTCGAGGCATCTCTCAATTATGGAGTGAAGCCGTGTCTGCCCGAAGTCGTTCATCAACAGAGCGAATTGCGGGAAGCGGAGCGCCTCGGCCGTAATAACTCGCTGGAACGCGATGACGTCCGGTGTCAGGGCGACCTTCAGCGACGCGAGTGCGATCCGGTGCAGGCACTCGCTTGCCGATCCAAAATAACCCGCCTCACGCTCGATGGCGGGTATACGCTCCTCGATGAAGCGAAGACAGACGGCCTCGAACAGATCGGCTTTTGAACTGAACCGGACGTAGAAGGTCTTTTTCGAGACTCCAGCGGCTGCAGAGATACCGTCGATGCTGGCAGCCTCGAACCCCTCGGCGAGGAAGATAGGCATCGCGGCATTGAGGATGCGCAGGGTCGCATCGCCCTCTGTCCCACGTGCTGGTCGCCCAAGGCGCCGACCGCGCGCCGGTGTCGTCTCATTTAGCATGATCTGCCGCTATTCGATGCCTGTGAAAACGTAGCAGGAGTTTTTTGGAAAGGAAGCGCTCCGCACGGCCGAGACCAATTTTACGTCTGCGATACCGATACCGTCGCCTCAAAGGCAGTTGCGCGCGACCAAACGCCGTTATAAGGAACGATTACGTTCTATTTTTGCTCTCAGAGTGGCAGCGCGATGGCCCAAGGTGGACAGGACACGGGGTCGGTAACGGATGCCGAAGCCTACCGGCGCGAGGCGGACCCCCATGGATCGAACGAGGACCGCCGGGGCCCGAATCAGGATCGTGGTACGTCGGACGGCAACGGAGAAGGGGTGACGGACGGAGACGCCAAGGCGTCGTCGCCCCTGAAGAAGACATGGGTGAAGGTACTTCTCTCCTTAATCGTGATCGCGGCCCTCGTGGGGGGCGGCATCTGGGCATGGCGGTACTGGACCGTCGGGCGCTTCATTCAGGAAACCAACAACGCCTACATCAAGGCCGACCAGGTGACGATCTCGCCTCAGGTGTCGGGTTACGTCGCCTCGCTCCCTGTCTCCGCTAATCAAGTGGTTATAGCGGGCCAGATCCTGATGACTATCGACGATGGCGAGGCCCAGGCGAGACTCAGGGAGCAGCAGGCCCAGGTCGTCGTGCGCCAAGCCGACGTCGCCCGCGCGGAGACCGAACTCTCGCGACAGCAAGCGCAGATTGACCAAGCCAAGGCGCAGCTCTCCGCCTCGCAAGTCACTGCCAAGTTTTCTGCTGAGCAAGTGCGTCGCTACAAGCCCCTTGCAGCATCCGGTGCCGACACCGTGGAGAAGCTCGATCAGTATCGCAGCCAAGCCGAGCAGAACGACGCGCAGGTCGAGGTCAACAAGGCTCAGTTGCTATCGGCTAATAAACAAGTCGATACCCTGAAGGCCGCAGTTTTGCAGGCCAAGGCCGCCGTAGATCAGGCCCGCGCTGGGTTGCTTCGGGCTCAGATTGACATCGGCCACGCCACGATCAAAAGCCCTATAGCGGGTAGGATCGGCGACCTAACTGCTCGGGTCGGCCAGTACGTTCAGGCCAGCACGCGCTTGATGAGCGTCGTGCCAGTCGACGATCTTTACATTGACGCGAACTTTAAGGAGACCCAGGTCGGCCTGATGCGGATCGGTCAGCCGGTGACGATCTCGGTCGATGCCCTCTCTGGGAGGGATCTGCAGGGGCGCGTGGCTAGCTTCTCGCCGGGCACCGGCGCGCAGTTCGCGCTGATCCCGCCGGAGAACGCCACGGGCAACTTCACCAAGATCGTGCAGCGCGTCCCCGTGCGCATCCGGTTCAAGGCGGGTGCGGAGGCCCGCAAGGTTCTGGTCCCCGGCCTATCTGTCGTTGTCTCAGTCGATACGCGTGCCGCACGCGCGGAGGAGGAGGAAGACGATGAGTCGGCCGAGGAGCCCGTGGCGCAGGTGGGCCCGGGTGGACAGGTCGGCCGTTCGCGCTCGGCGGGCGCTAAGCCATGAGCGGACACCCTACCCCGCCGGCCAAGGCCGATGCCGCCGCCTGGCTCGCGGTTGCGGCCGGGACCATCGGCGCTCTGATGGCGACCCTCGACACCTCCATCGTCAACGCGGCCCTACCGACCATCCAGGGAGAGGTTGGCGCCAGCGGCTCTGAGGGAACCTGGATCTCAACGGCTTACCTTGTCGCAGAGATCATTATCATCCCACTGACGGGATGGCTCGAACGCGTATTCGGCCTGCGCAACTTCCTCGTCGCTTGCACGATCCTGTTCGTCGGGTTCTCAGTGCTGTGCGGCGTCGCAACAAACCTCGACATGATGATTATCGGTCGCGTCGGCCAGGGCGTAGCCGGCGGTGGCATGATCCCGACAGCGCTCACCATCGTCGCCACCCGTCTGCCGCCGGACAAGCAGCCCGTCGGCGTCGCCCTGTTCGGCATGACGGCGGTGCTCGGGCCGGTCGTCGGTCCCATCATTGGAGGCTGGCTCACCGAAAATGCGAGCTGGCACTATCTGTTCTTCATTAACGTCCCCATCGGCCTCGGCCTCCTCGTGCTTCTGTTTGTCGGCCTGCCACACCAGAAAGCCCATCCGGCGCAAGTACTCGAAGGCGACTGGTTTGGCATTATCGGCCTCGTCATCGGCCTCGGTTGCCTCACTGTGGTGCTAGAGGACGGGCAGCGTGAGCAGTGGTTCGCCTCAAACCTCATCATCTCGCTGAGCGTTGCTGCAACCTTCGGATTTATCCTGCTCGCCATCGGGCAGTTCACCGCGAAGGCACCCGTCATCGACATGAGCATCCTGCGCACGCGAGCGTTCGGCAGCGTGTTCTTGATGAGCTTCGCCGTTGGCGGCGGACTTTACGGCATCCTCTACCTGATCCCCCAGTTCCTCTCGCAGGTCCCACACTACAACGCTGAGCAGGCTGGCCATATCGTGCTGCTGTCAGGGGTCCCAACCCTTATGATGCTACCGTTCTTCCCCCTCCTTATCCGGGTGATCGACGTACGGTTCGCAGTAGCCCTCGGCCTGGTCTTCTACGGCTGGAGCTGCTTCCTCGATTCCGGCCTTACCACCGAGGATGCCGGCGGCCAGTTCGTGGTCTCACAGCTCCTGCGCGGGGTCGGACAGGGCTTCGCGCTGCTATTCCTCAACCAGGCCGCAACGAGTTCCGTCCCGCCCGAAAAGGCGAACGACGCCTCCGGCCTATTCAACGGAGCACGCAACCTCGGCGGCTCTTTCGGCCTAGCCCTGATCACCACACTGCAGGAGCGACGCAGCGACCTCCATACGGACCGCCTGCTCGAATCCGTGAACGCCAATTCCGTTCTGGCGCAGGATCGCTTGAATGCGATGGGCGGTGCCGGCGGACCCGACGGCATGCGCCAAGCCCTCGCCGGCTTCAAGCAGGTCATCGACGCTCAGGCCCTGGTGATGACCTTCTCCGACTTGTTCTTCGTCTTCGGCGTGATCATGCTGGTCGTTATCCCGCTCGTCCTGTTCCTGCGTCCGCTGCCCAAGGGCGGCCCGGTCGCGATGCATTGAGCCCGCCATGATCCCGAATACCCTTCTGCGGGGCATGCTGCCCTTGACGGCGGTCCTCCTCGGCGGGTGCGTCGTTGGCCCGGACTACGGGGGCCCACCGATTACGGCGCCACGCGCCGAGGCGGGTGCGCCATTCATGCGCGGCGTCGCGGTTCGCAACGTCGTTGCCGTCGATCCGCCAGCCCGATGGTGGACAGCGTTGCGCGATCCGATTCTGAGCGATCTCGTCGAGGACGCCCTCGCCTCGAATACCAACGTGCAAATCGCGTCGGCACGGCTGCTCCAGTCCCGCGCCGTGCTCGGCCAGAGGACGGCCGCCCTTGCGCCCAGCATCTCGGCGAATACCTTCGCGCTGAACAACCAGCTGCCAGTTAGGGATTTCGTCGGGAGTGGCCTCGGCTCGGCCGGCGGTACGGTTCCCAAGTCGCTGAATATTGATCTCTACAACGCCACTTTCGACGCAACCTGGGAGATCGATATCTTCGGCGGCAAGCAGCGCGCCATCGAGCAGGCCGTCGCCCAGGGCGAGGCAGCAGAAGCGGCCGTGGCCGACGCGCAGGTGCAAGTCGCGGCCGAGGTGGCGCAGTCCTACGTAACACTCCGCGGAGCCCAGAGGCGCCTCGCATTGACCCAACGTGCGGCCACGCTCCAGCGCGAGGCGGTAAGCCTCAGCCAGCAGCGGCTGGCCGGTGGCGCGGCCTCGTCGCTAGACGTGGAACGTTTGCGCACCCAATTCGAGACAACCTCCGCCCAAGCGCCGGTCTTCCAGGCGCAGATCGACCAGTCTCTAAATCAGATCGCCGTGCTGGTCTCCCGTGAGCCGGGCGCCGTCGATGCCCTACTGAAACAGCCCCGTGCCGTGCCGATGCCACCGCGCGTGGTGGCCATCGGCGATCCTGGCGCCATGATCCGGAGGCGGCCGGACATCCGGCGGGCGGAGCGCCAACTCGCCGCCGCCAACGCCCAGATCGGTCAATCCGTGGCGCGCCTGTTCCCGCGCGTGAACCTCATCGGCAACGCCGGTTGGGTCTCCCCCAACATCGGCTCCATCGGCTCGTTGGCGGCTTCGACCTACAACCTTGGGCCGACGCTGTCTTGGAGCATCCTCGACTTCGGACGGACCCTTGCCCAAATCCGGCAATCCAAAGCGGGCGCTGACGAGGCGCTGGCCCAGTACGAGCAGACCGTGCTGCAGGCGATGCAGGACGCCGAAACCTCGCTATCACGCTACGGCAACCAGCGCACCACCGTCGCCCGTCTGGCCCGGGCCAGCGCCTCGGCCGGCAAGGCCTCTATGCTGACCGACCAGCGCAACACGGCCGGCACGATAAGCACCATCGACCTCCTCGACGTCGAGCGCCAGCGCCTGCAGGCCGAGCAGAGCCTCGCCCAGGCTCAGGCCGATTACACCACCGCCTACATCGCGCTTCAGAAGAGCCTTGGCCTTGGTTGGGGACTCGGTCCAGAGCGCGTTGCTCTCGAAATACAGTGAGCGCCCTCCCTCATCACCGGATCGCGTGTCCGACGCCCCCAGGGCACGCGGTGCGACGGTCGGCCCGTGCG
>CAJYHD010000218.1 GCA_913773715.1 uncultured Sphingobium sp. | reverse complement strand
TTCAGGGTGACATCGAGAAGCGACTGCCTGCCATCCGACGCGACCTCGTACATGCCGGGGCCTACTATCCACGAGGACAAGTTCGCGATGTGCTCGCCCATTGGTGTGTCGAACTGCCGCAAGTGTGAGTTGATGGCGGGGATCAGCAGCAACCTCGCCAACTGGGTCGCGCCTGCCCATCCCCATCCGGGCAGCGCGCGCGGTGGGTGAGGTGCTGAAGTACATGAAGGAAGGCCAGATCGAGAGCACCGACTACCGCAAGTACATATGAAGGCATTCCGGTGACCATCGCTAGAAGTTAGGCGACCGCGAGGTGGTCAACATCGTCATCGCGGGCGGCAATTCGAATTCGATCTGAAATGATCCGTCACCAATCCGATCATACATTCCCCTACCTGCTATTGTGACTGTCGTATCGTTCGGAGCCGAGCCGATTATCGTGACCGTCGCGTCGGACCCAATCCAAACGTCAGGCTCAGGCGTCGCGCGGGGACGAATCGTACAGTAATAGCGCAGTTGGGAAGCCCGTGCCCCGTCATCGTCGTCGGGTAACGCCTCTTCACGACCTTCCTCGATCTCAAGATCGAGCCCGTGGAAAACCTCGAGAACGCCGTCATCCAAAAGGACGACGACATGAGCGCCGTCTAGGCGCCGGGTGATCGAGACGTCGAACCCTGACATGCTGCAACCCTCATCGATCCTGGCGACACCCTGCTATGACCATGATCGCGCCCGTGCGTCTCGAATGACACCGTGATCACGTCGAGAGCAACCAAATCCTGTTGCCTACGCACGCGCGCAGGCGGGAGCGTCTGATTCCGCGCGCTCCGCAGGCGCGCGCGAACCCCGCCTGTCCCGCAGGCCTGCAGATCCCACCCTAGAGAGGAAAATCTCATGAGCGAACCCGACTTCTCGGGCATCGATCCACTGCGCGTGCCCGAAGCGCGGCGGCGCATAGCAGTGCTCGAACGCTATCTAGCACTGCCGGACCCGACGACCGCCGACGCCGTCAGTTTCGGAGAGGAGATCGGTCTCAGCCGCTGGCAGCTGCAGCGCCTCGCGGCGGTCTGGCGTGACCACCGCGACCCCAACCTGATCATCGTCGGTCGTCGCAAAACCAAACCGAAACGCGACTATGGCATCGCGAAGCGCGCGATCGAGATCGCCAACGGCGTCATCGCGCAGGCGGCTGCGGACGCATCGGTCTCTTCGATTGCGTCGATCATCGAAGCCCGCTGTGTGGACGAGAACGTCGCCCCACCGTCGCGGCCGACCGTCTACACTTACGTGCGCAAGGCTCGGACGGCGGCACCAGCATCGGGCCCGCCACGCATCGTGATCGGACGGATGTGGTTCCAGATTCCAATTTCTGACCAGCCGGCCGAAACCATGCCCACCCTGCTCGCCGCCATCATGCTCCCCGAAGGCGTAGTCATCGCGCATCAGCTATCGATCGACGCGATGGAGCCCCCATCGATCTCGGACATGGTCGATGAAGTGGCGGCGATGCGTACCACTGGCGCGAAAAAGCGCGCTGTCGTGATGAATGAAACCGACAGGCGTGCGGCCGCCGCCGCGCTGGCGCGGACCGACATTGCCTCCGTCACCGGCCATGGCCAAGCCGCACAGTCCGAACTGGCACGGTCGCTCGGCAGCAGACTCGGTCCGCTCGACGTCATCCTCCATCGCGCCAAGGCGAGACCAGCCAAGCGGAAAGCCGCAACCCGTTTTGATGAGCCGCTGGCCCCGGCCGACGTCGTTGCCGTAATCGAGGGTGCCATCGCGTCCAACAACGCCGCCGCCCCAGCGAGCGCACCGGCGTTCGACATCGCGACGGACTGATCCCGGCCATCCGCCAAGCGGCAGGGCGTCACGCCTTCAGCAGTTCCGCATAGTCGTCCATCGGGCCGATGTTCAGGAAGATCGGTTCGAGCTTATGCGTGACGCGACGCTTCGGCCGGAAGGCGATGCGGACCTCGCGCTGATACGCATAGCCGAAGTGCTTCGCCATCTCGGGCACCTTGAATTTAGTGTAGTCGAGATAGGGGTCGTAATAGGTGACCGGCCCCGCCATCGGCTCCCAGTCGGGATAGCGCGCAAGGAAGGCGGAGATCACCCGCTGGGTGAACCTCACCGGCTCGCGGATCACCAGCGCGGCGTCGGCGCCGAAATCGGTCGGCATCCGATAGTAGATGTGGTCGCACAGACTGGTGAAGTAGTAATCTGGAAATTCAAGCGGCAGCACGATGTCATCGTCGTTGAATTGCATCCGGTGCCCACGGACGTCGCTGAACGTCTTGCCGTCCAAACGCGCGCGCCATGTCGGAATGCAGAAGGTGCGGCTGATCTCGTCGTCGCGAATGGCCGCGTTGTGACCGGCATCGCTGTAAAATCCTGCCGGGCAGACGCGCAGGGATCCCTCCCGCAACATGGGCTCCAGGAATTCGGCCGATCCGTATTTCACCAGGAAAGGACGCGGTGGCTCGACATAACCGGCAAAGATGCGTTCGGCGATGGGCCCGCCATTGGCGAAATAGTCCACGACCGGCTTCCTGGCCGTCTCTAGATCGGGAAGCCCGCCACGCAGCGAATATTCCTCCGTCAGATGGGTAAACTTTCGCATGAAGCCGTGTTCACCCAGCACGGGGATCAATCCGATCTTACCCTCGCGGTTCAGTTCGGTGTTGTTGATGAAGACGTCGTGGAAGCGCACCGCGAGCCGATCGTCAGGGCATCCCAGCAGATAGGGATTAGTTGCGTATTCATGGCGCCACCATTCGCTTCGGGACAGCATCCCCTCTCGCGAAGCCGCCCGCTGCTCCAACTCCATCCGACGCGATTCAAAATGGCGAAACCGCGCGCGCATCACGTCCAACGGGACCGTCATAATCTATGCCGCGAGAATTTTGAGCGCTGCCGCCAGGTCGTCCGGCACCCTGCCCCCCGCCCTTCCACTCAGCTCCTGGAGAAGCGGTTCGTTGTACTGCTCCACCGCGAGGCGCAACGTCTCCCCGGCCTCCTCAAGGGTCCAGGGCGTCATGTCGCCGTTGTCGGGCGTCGCAAGCCCATCCTCGGTCCGCAGCGGGGTGATCTCGACTCGGCCGATGCGCAGGCCGACCACCGTTCGGAAATACTTGCCGAAACGTCGTGACGCGCTGCTTGGCTGCACGTTCGTGTGCACACGGGCCTTCAGTTGATCGACGACCCGCGCCGATCCCTCGACGTCGGTGCCGAGCGCGATATCGATTTCCTTCGTGCGCACCGCCCAGGGCAGGCTCAACTCGAGCGTCTCGAGCCGGGCGAGCGCGTCGATGGCTACGCGCCGATAACCATCAGCACCTGCCGCGTCCTCGGCGATCGCTGCACCCAGGATCACACGCGTGCCCTTGTCCAGCAGTGCGAACAGCGCGAACGGGCGCCCGTCCTCGCGCGGCAGGTTCACTGCCGTGCAGTCGAGCATGACAATGTTTCCCGCCTCACCGGTCGATGCCACTCTTCTAAGCTCATCCTCGACGATCGCACGTCGCTTGGAGATTCCGGGCAGCTTACCTTCGACCTTGACCTCGGCCAGCATAAGTTCAACCAACCGAGTGACGGTTTCTCCAGGATTGTCGGCAACGACCTTGGCGACCGCCGCCTGCAGGGCGTTGATGACCGGTCCGTCGAACTTAGACTTCGTGCCGCCCGTGCCCGCAAACGTACCGAGCGTCGCAAGCGACGGCGTCGAGCGCCACTCGGCCGCCATGCGGTAGAACCTGCTGCGGCTCAGTCCCGTCGACGCCAACGCCGTTTCGATCGGGATCGTGCCCCCGTTCCAACCCTCGATCGCTTCCAGCCGGTCCGAAGCACGCCTGCGTTGCGCCGCCGTCATCGCCGCCCAGCGGTCACGATCTTCTTCCGGCAACGCAGCCGGCATCATGCCATAATCGGGAATAACCGACCCAACTAACTCAGATTTCGTCATTTTAATTCGTGCCATGGTCGTTGCGGAAGATGGTTACCACGGAAACACGAACCGCGCGACAAAATTATGGATGAAATTGCATCTTTTATGTCTTGAAATGCACTAGGGCACCCACGATTATGGATGGCACCGCACCAGCCAAGGACGATCCGATGCCTGCCCCCAACGATCCCAAGTCCAACGCCCACAGCCTTCTCGAACACGACCCGCTGTACATCCTTCTCAACCGCGACTTCTGCCGCATGGAGCGCATGCTGAGCTGGCGTCGCAGCAACAGCCGCTGCATTCGTCAGCAGCGCGTCCACCGTCACGGAGCAGCCAAGTGAAGGCGGCTCTCAACACAGCGACTGCCAAGCGCATCCACCGCCGCGACGCCCATCTGCGTCGTCGCGCCGCCATCCGCAGTCCGCTGCCCAACGGACCGGCCACGCAGTTCGAACGCGACATCGACGCCCCGGGCTGCATCGAAAACTGGCCGGCAACCACACCGGTCAGCCCCGCCGCGCACAAGATCATCGACGGCGAAGTCTTCGAGGCAGACGGCGACCTCTACTATGTCGAACTCGTGCTCCCCTCGAACGGCGGCGCACAGCGCGACGTGCTGATCATCCGGGGCAAAGAAAGGATGCGGTGCGACGATCGCTCGGCACGCCGCGCGATCCAGGTTCGCGACATCGAGCAGATGATCGTCCAGGAGCGCATCGACTTCCCGTTCGGCCCGAGCGCGAAGCAGTTCAATCTGCATCGCGGTTGGGGACGCGGCGGCCGAACCCTCGCCTCGCTCGGCATCGCCTTCGGAGGTGACGCGTGAAAATCAAGAAGAAGGAAGCCCTTCCCGCCGGCACACACAAGTTGACGCCGAGTCAGATCCGCATCCCTCTGTCGCAGCAGGTGCTCGCCGGGATCGAATTGAACGCCCGCCTCCACGATCCCGCCTTCGTGGCCGATCGCACCCGGCTCATGCCGGTCGCGCAGATGCCGCACGGCGACGAGCGGTTGTCCGCCATGGCCGAGATGATCAAGGAGAAAGACGGCGGCTCGCTGCGCACCTTCAGCGGCAACCGCACCCACGAGAACGGCTGGTGGCCGAGCTTCAAGCGTCGGCGCCTGCAGCACTGGGAGGGCAGCACGCAGCGCTTCGCGCTGCTCGCCGCCGAGTGCGACTTCACGGTGGAGTGGGCCCAGACCGAACCCTGCCTCCTCAGCTTCCAGCTTGGGGATCACTGGTTCGATTGGTATGCCGACCTCTGGATCAGCCGTTTCAACGGCCCCGATGAAATCTGGGAGATCAAGAGCAACGAACGTCAGCTCGAGAAGCCCGAATATCGCTTGAAGATGGCGGGCGCGCATGAGGTTCTGCGCCGCATCGGAATCCGCCATCGCATCGTGATGGCCGACGAGATCATCCTCAACCGCTTCCACCGCGATAACCTCGAACTGTTCGCTTCGCGTCGTTTCGTCACCATCCCGCCCGAGCACATGCGACGCTTCGAGGCCTTCGCGATCGGCAACGGTCCGGAGTCCACCTACGGCGAACTCGCCAACGCCATCGACCGCGACTGCCCCGCCCGCGGCGCGGCAATCCTCCAGGGCCTGGTCGTCCGTCGCCGCGTCGAAATCGACCTGACAGACATGCTCGGCAACCGCACCCCCGTGCGCATCCACTGATCGGAGCCTAAGACATGAAGCAGCATCGCCGCATGCCCCGTTCGATGGCGAAACGCAAGGCATCCCCCGGCGCCTTCGCAGGTCGCAACCAGCCCCAGTTCCCACGTCGTGAAGCGACGCTGACTTTCGACTGGTCGTCCTTCGGCCATCCTGCGGCGATCGTCGCGGACAATGGCCGGGACCTGATCGGTCCGATCAACTGCACCGCCTTGCGCAAGGCCTGAACCACCTCGCCATCAACCCCGGTCCCGGCCCCCGCACCCCGCTTCAAAGGAACTACCCCATGAAGAACCTCCGCAACTCCCGCAACGTCAAGAACCGCAACGCCGGACAGGGTGCGATCGCCCGCGGCAACCGCGCGGCGCTCGCCTCAGTGCTTCGCGAACCCATCAGCAGCACGGACCGCCGAACACGCCGCGCCGCCCGTCGCGCCGGCCTCGACACCGCTCTGCTGGACCTCATCGTCCTCGGGGAGGACGGCAAGTTCTCGCGCCCGACCGTCACGGTCGTGATCGATGATCGCACCAAGCAGTTTCTCGGCTCGTACATGAGCTAGTCGACCCGGCCGCCCGAAGGGCGGCCACGAACCTGAGAAATCGGGTCGCCACCCCGGCGTCCCCGTCCGGGTTCGCAGGCCCGGTCAACCGGATCGCGTGCCTGCGGTCGGCGGAACGCCGGCGCACGCCTTCCACATACCCGGAGAAGACGTGTGAACTACCAGACTCTGCCCCCCTACAATTTCCCGGTCGGCACGATCATCGAGATCGACGGCCGCCCGCATCGCATCCCGGTCGAACACATCCCCGGCCGCCTGACGATCATCGACTGCCACACCGGCCAGCCGTTCCTGATCCCGGACGGCGCCGGCGGCACCGTTCTGCCTTCGCCTATCGATTACGACCGCCTCGTCATCGACGGGCGCGTCGAAGTGAAGTTCCCGGCCAGTCTCATCGCCGCCGAGGCGCTGATGACCCGCGCCGAGTGGGACATGTCGGACCTCGAGAAGTTCGATCCCGGCATCCGCTGGGTCATCAAGCAGGTCGAGGTGCTCGACGGTGCCGGCGTGCCGAACGGCATCAAGGCGATGGAGACGGCGCTCAAGACGCTGTGGACGCAGGAATTGATCGATAAGTTCGGCCCCCACGCGCCGCCTGCGACGATCAAGCACTGGCGCGCCAAGGGCAAGCCGGGAGCCCGCGACCATCGTCTCCTCGTCCGCATGGCGGGCCGAACGCCGCGCCGCTCGCTCGACCGTGACGTGGCCCGCGAGATCCGCATTAAGCATGCACTGCTCTGCGTCGGAACCAAGGGCCGGATCAAGACGGCCTGGGCGGCGGCCGTCACCGAGCTGATCGAAGTGAACGAGGGGAAGAGCGCGGACTATCCGAAGCCGATCATTCCGCATCCGCGGTTCAGCTATTCGGCTTTCCGCCGCGATTGCGAGGCGCTGGAAGGTTCCGACACGTCCACCGAGCGTGACGGCGAGCACTATGTCGAGTCGAAGATGCGCGGTGGCGGCAAGCCGCTGACGGCTTCCCGCATTCTCGAGAAGGTCATCATCGACCACACTCCGCTGGACGCGTTCGTCGTCGTCGATCCTGAGCGCGACATCGTCGCCGGCCGGCCGTTCATCACTCTCGCCATCGACGTCCACAGTCGCGCGATCCTGTCGTGGGTGATCACCTTTCGTCCGCCCAGCTATTGGACG
>CAJYHD010000217.1 GCA_913773715.1 uncultured Sphingobium sp. | reverse complement strand
GATGGAAGCGCTGATCGCCTCCAGCTCTTCCTGCGCGAAGCTCTTGTCGTCCGGCTGGAGCGTGACCTCGATCGCGAGCGACTTGTAGCCTTCCTCTACGCCGGGGCCGACGAACAGGTCGAACAGGCGCGCATCGACGATCACCTTCTTGTCCGCGCCCTTGACCGCGCGGACCAGCGCGTCGGCCTCGATATCCTGCGGCACCAGGAAGGCGAAGTCGCGCTTCACCGCCTGCAAGGCGGGCGGCGCATAGGGCGCGCGCATGAAGCCGCTCTTGCGCTTGGCCGGGATCGCGTCGAGGAAGATTTCGCCCGCGACGACCGTGCCGGAAAGGCCGAATTGCTTAGCGAGGCTGGGATGCAGCACGCCATATTCGGCGAGCGTCATCTTCGCGCCCAGGCGCAGCGTACCGGATTGGCCCGGATGATAGGCGGCGGACGCTTCGCCGAAGCTTTGCAGGTTGGCGACCGGCGCACCGGCGGCGGCGAGCAAGGCGGTGACTTCGGCCTTGGCATCATGCGCGACGAAGGGTTGGGCCTTGCCCGTCTGCCAGCCGCGCGGGGCCTTCTCGCCTGCCAGCACGAAGCCGACCGTGGCGCGCTCGCCCTGGGCGAAATAGCGACGGCCGAGTTCGAACAGGCGGATCGATGTCGCGCCGCGATCCATGTTGCGGCGGGTGGCCGACAGCAGGCCGGGCAGCAGCGAGGGCCGCATGACCTTCAGTTCCTCGGAAATCGGATTGGCGAGCGTCCAGTGGCCGCCGCCGACGCTCGACGCTTCCTTTTCCGAGATGAAGGACCAGTTGACCGCTTCGGCGAGGCCGCGTGCGGCGGCGGTGCGGCGAACGCGACGCTCGGTCATCTGCTCCGCCGTCGCGGTCGGGCGGGCTACGCCGGGGACGCGGGGCAGCGGGGTGGAGGGAACATGCTCCAGCCCGACGATGCGGACCACTTCCTCGACGATGTCGGGCCAGCCATCGACGTCGCGCCGCCATGTCGGCACGGAGATCGTCCAGCTGCCGCCGATGCTGACGGGGACGCCGTCCTGGTAATCGATGTGCGCGCCCTTGCCGCTGACGGTGAAGCCCAGCTTTTCCAGGATGCGCTTCTGTTCGTCGGCGGGAACCTCGACGCCCGCCAGTTCGGCGCAGCGTTCCGGCGCATAGTCGATCGTCTTCGCGACGAGCGGCGGGGTGCCGACGCGGGTCGCTTCGCTGGCGTCGCCGCCGCACAGATGGGTGACAAGGAAGGTCGCGATCGACAGGCCATCGTCCAGGAAGGCAGGATCGACCCCGCGCTCGAACCGGCCGCGCGCATCGGAGGTGAGGCCGAGCTTCTGGCCGGTCACCGCGATCCGCTCCGGCGTGAAATAGGCGCACTCGATCAGCACGTCGGTCGTGCCGTCCTGCGCGCCCGAATGTTCGCCGCCCATGATGCCGCCGATGTCGTGAACGGCTTCGTCGTCGGCGATGACGGTCATCGTGTCATCTACGGTGTAGGTCTTGCCGTTGAGGGCCAGCACCTGCTCCCCTGCCCGCCCCTTGCGCGCAACGAGGCCGCCCTTGAGGCTATTGAGGTCATAGACGTGGAGCGGACGACCGAGGTCGATCATGATGTAGTTGGTGATGTCGACCAGTGCGCTGATCGGCTTCTGCCCTATGGCCTTCAACTGCTTCGCCATCCAGTCGGGCGACGCGCCGTTCTGCACGCCGCGCACGATGCGGGCGTAGAAAGCGGGGCAGCCGTCCGCATCCTCGATACGGATGTCGGGGCCGGGCGCAGTGCCGCTGATCTCCGGCACGATGATGTCGTTGAGGACGCCGAGGCCCGCTGCGGCGAGGTCGCGGGCGATGCCGCGCACGCCCATGCAGTCCTGACGGTTGGGGGTGATCGACACGTCGATGACCGGGTCGTCGAGGCCCGCCCACTGCGCATAGACCTGACCCACGGGCGCGTCTTCGGCGAGTTCGATGATGCCGTCATGATCCTCGCCCAGTTCCAGTTCGCGGAAGCTGCACATCATGCCGTTGGATTCGACGCCGCGAATGGCGGTCTTCTTCAGCACCATGCCATTGACCGGGACGACCGCGCCCTCGACCCCGAACACACCGACAAGGCCCGCGCGGGCATTGGGGGCGCCGCAGACGACTTGCAGAGGATTGCCGTCGCCATGATCGACGGTCAGCACTTGCAGCTTGTCGGCCTGCGGGTGGCGCTCTGCTGTCAGCACCTTGGCGATCTTGAAAGCAGACAGTTTGTCCGCCGGGTTTTCGACCCCTTCGACTTCAAGGCCGATGGCGTTCAGTTTCTTGAGGATGGTGTCGAGACCGGCATCGGTTTCCAGATGCGTCTTGAGCCAGCTAAGGGTGAACTTCATGCGCCGACTCCTCCCGACAGCGTGGGGACGTCGAGCGCCGAGAAGCCGTAATGCTTGAGCCAGCGCAGGTCGCCGTCGAAGAAAGCGCGCAAGTCGTTCATCCCATATTTGAGCATGGCGAGGCGATCGACCCCGGTGCCGAAGGCGAAGCCCTGCCATTCGTCGGGGTCGAGGCCGCATGCCTCGATCACGCGACGGTTGACCATGCCGCTGCCCAGCACCTCGAGCCAGCCGCCATCGCTTGCGTCGCCGTCACCGCCGATCACGCGCTGGCCGTTTACCAGCGTGTAGCCGACATCGACCTCGACCGAGGGTTCGGTGAAGGGGAAGTAGCTGGGGCGCAGGCGCAGGACGATGTCCTCACGCTCAAAGAAAGCCTTGAGGAAGGTTTCGAGCGTCCATTTGAGATGACCGAGCGTGATGCCCTTGTCGATCACCAGCCCTTCGATCTGGTGGAACATCGGCGTGTGGGTGGCGTCGCTGTCGCTGCGATAGACACGGCCGGGCGCGATGATGCGGATGGGCGGCGGAGTGCCGTTCATCATCGTGCGGATCTGGACCGGAGACGTATGGGTGCGCAGCAGCATCTGCGGACCTGCCGCCCACTTATCTACAATCTCTCGCTCGGTAGTTTCGGGGTAAACATAGAAGGTGTCGTGCATCGCGCGCGCCGGGTGCGTCTCGGGAATGTTGAGCGCGGTGAAATTGTGCCAGTCGTCCTCGATCTCCGGCCCAGTAGCGACCGAGAAGCCGAGGCCGGCGAAGATTTCGGCGAGTTCGTCCATGACTTGGCTGACCGGATGGACGGAGCCTTGCGCGCCTGCATCGGCGGGCAGCGTCATGTCGATCCGTTCCGACGCGAGGCGGGCGTCGAGCGCCGCCTGTTCGAGCGCGGCCTTGCGGTCGGCGATCGCGGCGGTGACGCTTTCGCGCAGATCCTGAATCGGCGGGCCTTTTTCGAGGCGCTCCTCCGGCGACATCGGGCCGAGGGTCTTCAAGAGGCCGGTGATGACCCCGCTCTTGCCGAGCGCCCCGACGCGCAGGCCTTCGAGCGCGTCGAGCGTGTCGGCGGCGGCGATGTCGGCGAGAAGGCCGGATTTGAGATTGGCTATTTCACTCATGCTCGTCATTCCCGCGAAGGCGGGAATCCATCTCCCGCGCTATCCAATTCAAACGACGCTCAACCGATGCGTCGGCTTTCCAATGGCTCAAACCCTAGCGCGACGGCCAGATCGTTCCAATCCGGGTTGTTCCGCTCGATCAGGTCGATCTTCCATTGCCTGTTCCACTTCTTGATCTGCTTCTCGCGTCGGATCGCTTCTTCCATCGAAGCGCCGCCTTCGAACCAGACCAGTCGCTTGACCCCGTAGTCGCTGGTGAACCCTTCGATCAAGCCGGAACGGTGTTGATGCAGCCGTTGGAGCAGATTTGATGTGACTCCGATGTACAGCGTTCCGTTCCTGTGGCTGGCGAGCAGATAGACGGTGGGGTCGAAGTCGCGCCGCATGGGAAAGGTCCGGGGATGGATTCCCGCCTTCGCGGGAATGACGGATGAGGGGGGGCGGGGATGACGGTAGCTTTAGGCGTTTAAGCCCGCGCGCCCAGCAGTGCGCCGCCGAAACCGATGAACAGCAGCCCCGTGCCCCGGTTGAACAGGCGCTGGCGGTTGGCGGGGGCGAGCCAGCGGGCGAGGCGCAGGCCGCCTGTCGCATAGACGCCGTACCAGAAGCTTTCGATCACGACGAAGGTGACGATGAGGATGGCGAGTTGGCTCCAGAACGGACGGTCGAGTGTGATGAACTGGGGGAAGAGCGCGGCGGCGAAGATGATGAGCTTGGGGTTGGAGAGGCCGGTGAGCAGGCCCGTCGCGTAGAGCGCGCGGTCGGAGCGGACGGGGCGCGCGTCATCGGGGCCGCCGACGGGTGCGCGCCACGCCTTGACGCCGAGGTAGAGGAGATAGGCGACGCCCGCATAGCGCAGTATGTCGAACAGGCGCGGCGAGGCTTTCAACAACGCGCCGAGACCGAGCGCGGAGGCGACGAGGCAGAGGAGGACAGCGCTCATGAGGCCCGCCATCGTGGCAACCGCCTTGCGCGGGCCGTGGGCGATGCTCTGCGCCATGACGTGCAGCATGTTGGGGCCGGGCGTCGCCGAAATGAGGAAGACGGCCGTGACGTAGATCCACCAGAGATGCAGCGACATGGGGTTTGCCTTTGCTTGAAGCGGACGGACCATATTTGGACGGTCCGTGCTGGAATGTTCTCGACTTCGCTCGAACCGAACGGGGGTACTCAGCCCGAACGGGGATAGGGAAAGATACGAAAAAGGGCGCCGGAAGCTTCTGCCCCGGCGCCCTTTTCATTCAGGACGATCTTGCGATCGTTCGATCAGGCAGCCTTGGGCAGCGCAGCCTTGGCTTGCGCGATGATCGCGCTGAACGCTTCGCCTTCGTGCATCGCGATGTCGGCCAGAACCTTGCGGTCCAGATCGACGCCGGCGAGCTTCAGGCCATGCATGAACTGCGAATAGGTCAGACCTTCCGCACGGACACCGGCGTTGATGCGCTGGATCCAGAGGCCACGGAACGTGCGCTTCTTGACCTTGCGATCGCGGTAGGCGTACTGGCCGGCCTTTTCGACAGCCTGACGGGCGATACGGATGGTGTTCTTGCGACGGCCATAATAGCCCTTCGCCTGATCCAAAATCCGCTTATGCTTCGCCTTGGTGGTTACACCACGTTTTACGCGTGCCATTCGTCAGACTCCTCTTACTTCAGGCCGTACGGCGCCCACAGGCGCACGTGACCGGCATCGGAATCCGACAGCACGCTGGTGCCGCGGTTCTGGCGAATATATTTGGCGTTGTGGCTGATCAGGCGGTGACGCTTGCCAGCGACGCCGTGCTTGACCTTGCCGGTGGCGGTGAACTTGAAGCGCTTCTTCACACCGCTCTTGGTCTTCATCTTGGGCATTTTCGTCTCCTTATGCAGCGCGACGATTACAGACAGCCACGGCAGCCCTAGTTAGCCGGACGGTCTCACTGAATATCGCGAAGGGGCGCGCATAGTGCGGGCGCGCGGACAAAGCAAGCGATTCGGACCCGAAGCGGCTGTGGTCGCGTTAAGCACGCCATGGCCGACTTCGATCCTAAGATGCAGGACGCGCGCATGCCCGGACAAGGGAACCGCGCAGGGTATCATGTCCGCCGCGTCAGGGAGAGATGGCGGGAAATGCCCCTGCCCGCCCGCATCGCGATCTGGATCGTCGGCATCCTCTTCGCCATCTGGCTGATCCTGTTCGTGACCAAGGGGCGGTTCCTGAAACGCCCGTTCGAGCATGTGTTGGGCAACAGCCTCAACCGGCAGGTTCGGGTAGGCGGCGACTTCCAGCTCTATTTCGCGCCGATCACGATCAAGTTCGTGGCCGAGCAGATGCGCGTATCCAATACAAGCTGGGCGAGCCGCCCCGATGTCTTCCGCGCCGACCGGATCGACAGCCGGATCGCGCCGCTAAGCCTGATTTCCGGACGGAAGGTGCGCGTGCGGTGGCTAGAGTTGCGCAACGGGGCGGTGGACCTCGAATGGTCGCGTGATCATGCAAGCAACACATGGACCTTCGGCGACCCGAGGAAGAAGGGCAAGCCGCTGAACCTGCCGCTCGTCAGCCGCGCGCTGCTGACGGGGACGACGCTGCGCTATCGTGATCCGCGCATGCAGCTGGGCGTCGACATCGGGTTTGAGACGATGAAGGCCAAGGATACGCGCTTTGCGAGCGAGGTGCGGTTTGCGGGCGACGGGACGATGCGGGCTTTACCCTTCACGGTGAGGGGCGGGCTGCTGTCGCCCGATCAAACGGTGAAAGGCGGCCGCAACAAGCTGGCCGCGCGGATCGAGGCGGGCGCGACGCGGGTCGATGTGTCGGGCACATTACCGGGCGCGACGCAGCTGGAGGGCAGCGACCTCAAGATGGTGGCGCAGGGGCGTAATCTGGCACGGCTGTTCGATTTTCTGGGCGTGGTGATCCCGCCGACGCGGACCTATCGCTTTACGTCGGACCTGACCAAAGCAGGCGAGGAGTGGCGTTTCACCCATTTGAAAGGCCGGTTCGGCGATAGCGATCTGGCGGGGCGGTTTACCGTGTCGCAGCCGGGTGGGCGCACGCTGATCGACGGCGACCTGGCGACCCAGCGGCTGGACATCATCGATGTGGGTCCGTTCATCGGTTACGACCCCGAACGGCTGGAGGCGCAGGGCGGCAGCGGCGCGATCGAGACGGTGGCGGGGACGCCGCGCGTGCTGCCCGATACGCCGCTGCGGGTCGAGGCGATCCGCAACTTCGACGCCAATGTCCGCTATAGCGTGAGGATGATCCGCGCGCCTAATGTGCCGATCTCCAACGCGGCGGTGACGGTGAAGCTGGACAAGAGCATGCTGACGCTGTCACCGCTGACCTTCGACATGGCAGGCGGGCATGTCGCGTCCGATATCGGGATCGATGCGCGGCAGCGGCCTGCGCGGACGAAGTATGACATCCGTCTGGCGCCGACGCCAATGGGCAAGCTGCTCGCGCGCTGGGGCGTGGCGGAATCCGGCACGAGCGGGACGATTAAGGGCCGGGTCGAGATGACGGGCGTAGGCGATTCACTGCATGACTCGCTGGGGTCCGCCAATGGGCGGATCGCGATGATCCTGCCCGCCGGGTCGATGTGGGCGCGTAACGTGCAATTGTCCGAACTCGATATCGGAACCTTCATCACCAAGATGTTTTCGGGCAAATTGAAAAAGCCGGTGGAGATCAATTGCGGGCTGGTCTCCTTTACAGTGCGCGACGGGTTGGCGGCGGCGGACCCCATCCTGATCGACACGAAGAAGAATGTGATCATCGGGCGAGGTGGATTTTCCTTCAAGAATGAGAGCCTGGACCTCGCGATCCGGGCGGATGGCAAGCGCATCAGCCTGTTTTCCGGGCAGTCGCCGATCGGGGTGACGGGCTATTTTGCCAAGCCCGGCATCAATGTGCTGACGCCGCAGCTGATGGCGCGCGCAGGCGCGGGCGCGGCGCTGGGACTGGCGGCGACGCCGATCGGCGCGCTGCTGGCGTTCGTTGATGTGGGCGATGCCAAGGGCGCGGCATGCGGGCCGGTGCTGGCTGGAGCCAATGCGCAGGCGCAGCGGACGACCAAGGGCCAGCCGCGCGACGATGTCGGGCGCGGCACCACAGCCAAGGATGAGAAGGGCAAGGGCAGCAAAGCGGAAGAGAAGAAGCAGGACGAGAAGTTCCTCGGCATCTTCTGACGGAGGTGAGCAATGCGGATCGGCGAGACTGACTGGACGGTCGAGACGGGCGACATCACGCAATGCGACGTAGATGCGATCGTCAACGCCGCGAACGAGACGCTGCTGGGCGGCGGCGGGGTGGATGGCGCAATCCACCGCGCGGCGGGGCCGGAACTGCTCGCCGAATGTCGCAGGATCGGCGGATGCCCGACCGGCGAGGCGCGAATCACCAAGGGTTACAGGCTACCGGCGCGCTTCGTCATCCATACGGTAGGACCGGTGTGGCGCGACGGGCGATCGGGCGAAGCGGCGCGGCTGGCAAGTTGTTACCGCGCGAGCCTGATGCTCGCGAAAGAGCATGGGGTGCGCAGCATCGCCTTTCCCGCGATCTCGACGGGTGTCTATGGCTATCCCAAGGAAGCGGCGGCGCGGGTCGCGGCGGAGGCGGTTCGCGATGTGCTGGACAATGATGTGGACAGCTTCGCGCAAATCCGGTTCATCTGTTTCGATGCCGCAACGACATCCATCTATGCTGCGACGGTGGAGGCGGCGCGCTAGTCCTTAGTGGTGATGATGATCGGGCGTGGAATGCAGCGCCTCCAGCACGTCCTCCAGCCGCGCCGGATCGCCGAGCGCCAGCACATGGCCTTCGCTCGCCGATGTAAGCGGATCGCCGCGCCAGTCGCACATCAGCCCCCCTGCCCCTTCGACCACCGGCACCAGCGCAGCGAAGTCGTAGCTTTGCAGGCCGGACTCCACCACGATGTCGAGGAAGCCGGACGCGAGCAGGCCGTAATTATAGCAGTCCCCGCCATAGACCGGGCCTTGACGCGGCGACCCGCCCGACACGGCAGCGACCAGCGCCATATAATGCGGCACGTCGCCGTCGGCGAACAGATGCGGGCTGGTGGTGGCGATCCCCGCCCCCTCCAGCGCGCGGCAGGCGCGGGTGCGGACGGGCGCGCTGTTGAAGGTCGTCGCCTGCCCGCTCATTCCCGCCCAGCGTTCGTGCGCGATCGGCTGGTCGATGATGCCGATGGTGGGCCAACCCTCCTGCGTCAGCGCGATCAGCGTGCCGAAGATCGGCCGCCCGGCGATGAAGCTGCGCGTGCCGTCGATCGGGTCGAGGATCCAGACCCGCTCGGCATCGGTGCGTTCCGACCCATATTCCTCGCCGATGATGCCATCATTCGGACGCTCTTTTTCTAGGATCGCGCGGATCGCGGCTTCGGCGGCGCGGTCGGCCTCCGTCACCGGCGACTTGTCCGCCTTGATCTCCAGATCGTAGCGGGCGCGGAAAAAGGGGCGGATTGCCTCGCCCGCCGCATCGGCAAGGCGGTTGGCAAGCAATAGGTCGTCGCGGCTGGTCATGCCCACCCGCCTAGCCGCTCCGCCCGCTTTGCGCTAGGCTTGGCCGACACTCATGAGGAGAGGATCATGCCCGGTTCGCCCGTCATCCCCGGCCTGCGCTATGCCGATGCGCCCGCAGCCATCGACTTCCTCTGCGACGCGTTCGGCTTTGCGCGCCATGCCGTCTATCCCGACGAGGCCGATCCGACGATCATCCATCATGCACAGCTCGTTCTGGGAGACGGCATGGTCATGCTGGGTAGCGTGCGGGATGGGGAGAGCGAGTCGCTTTATACCTGGTCCACGCCGCGCGAACTGAACGGCGCAACGACCTGCATCTATGTGGTGGTGGCCGATCCCGACGCACATTGCCTGCACGCGCGCAACGCGGGCGCTGTGGTGGTGAACGAGCCGCATGATAATGATGGCTATCCGGGGCGCGGCTATGAGGCGCTCGATCCAGAGGGGAATATCTGGAGCTTCGGCAGCTACGATCCGTGGGACATGCCGACGCATTAAAGATTGCGCAACCCGCGTCCGTTCTAATGCGGAACGAAAGGGGCGGGCATGGCGCTCATTGGCTGGATATTGAGTTTCATCGCCCTGTTCGCGGGGCTGGCGCTGCGGCAGGATATGCCGATCGGCGGGTCCGGCGACCTGTCGAACATGTTGATCGCGATGAGCGTGCTCGCGTGCCCCATGCTATGGCGGGCCAAGCCGCTCGGCATTTCGCGGGGGCAGCGGATCGTGCTGGGGCTGATCCTGGTGCTGTGCGTACCGGCAATCCTGCTGCCGACCGGCTGACGCGTCAGGGCTTCAGCACGCGCAGCTTGATGTTGCGGAAGGCGACGGGCTCGCCATGATCCTGAAGGCCGATGACGCCGGTCGGGCAGGTTGCGAACAGCGGCATCTTGGCGAATTTGGAGGCGGCGACCCTGGCGCGCCATGCGTCGTTGCCGAAGGGGACATCGGCGGTGAGGACGCCGTTCAGCCATTGGCGGATGCGACCGGGTTCGACGCGTAGCCGGGCGTAGTTCCAGCGTCCCGCCGGATGCGCCGCGCCCGCTGGCGGGACGGTGATGTCGTAGAGCGCACCGGCGCGGTGCGTCGGGATCTTGCCATCGGAATGCCCCTCATTGTCGAGAATCTGCATTTCGATGCCGGTTTCGTAGATATATTTGGTCTGCGGCACGTTGCGGGCGCGGTAGAGGACGCCGCTGTTGCCGCCCTTCTCCACCTTCCAGTCGAGTGTCAGTTCGAAGTCGCCATAGCTCTGGTCGGTGACGAGGTCGGAGCCGCTCATATTGCCGCTGTTCGCGGTCAGCATCAGCACCCCGTCTTTCACGACCCAGGCCGATGACGGCGCGCCGCCGGTATAGCTGCGCCAGCCGTCGAGGTCGCGGCCATTGAAGAGGAGCGTCCAGCCCTGTGCGCGCTCCTGTTGCGTCAGGCTGTTGGGCGATGCCTGTTTGACCTGCGCGCTGGTCGGGACGCCCGCCAGCAAGAGAAGGCAGATGCCCGCATTCATGATCCGACCCATCTGCCTCTCCTGTTCGTGATAGAAAAAACGCCCCGCCCATGATCCGGGCGGGGCATCCCATGTGCGTTTAGAACTTCGCGCGGACGCCGAAATTATAGCGTGCGCCGGTTTCCTGAAGTTGCAGGTAGCGGGTCTTTACCGCCGACCATTCATCCACCATCTCGTTGGTGATGTTGACGCCCTGGACATAGACCTGGAAGTTGGGCGTCAGGTCGTACGAGACGTTGAAGTCGAGCTGACCATAGGACGAGCGGTTACGCGGCCGCGACTGGCTGTCGCGGCAGTTGCGCAGATAGTCCGAACGCCAGTTGTACGAAACGCGGGCGGACAGGCCGTACTTTTCGAAGAAGACGCTGCCGTTCGCCGAGTGGGGCGACAGGCCGTTATAGCCGCAGCCATAGTCGGTGAGCGTCTGGTCGCGCTTGGCGCTGCTCGACACATAGGTGTAGTTGCCGGTGACGCCGAAGCCCGAGGCGAAGCCGCCCAGCGCGTCGAACGAATATTGGCCGCCGATTTCCACGCCCTTGATCGTGCCGGTCTGGCCGTTGCGGGTGCGAGTATCCTGGAAGGTGCGACCCAGTTGTTCGACGGGCAGCGTCTGGAGTTCGAGGAAGTCGGACAGATCCTTGTAGAAGCCGCCGACGCTGATGTAGCTGACGCGGGAGATATACCATTCGAGCGCCAGATCATAGTTGGTCGAACGGAACGGCCGCAAATTGGGATTGCCGCCCGATGACGTCGGGATCGAGATGCGACCGCCGAAATTATTGTTGACGCCAAGGTCGGTCAGCGTCGGACGCGTGATCGCCTTGGAATAGGCCGCGCGAGCGATCAGATTGTCGGTCAGATTATATTTGATGTTGGCCGATGGCAGCGCGTTTACATAGCTGTTGCTGACCGAGATCGCGGTCGCCGGGCCATAGGCATATTGCAGCGTGTCGTCGCCCGGCGTCGCGGTGATGCTGGTGACCGGCGTGTCGAAGCCGGACGACAGCACGTCGGTCTTGATGACGCGCATGCCGACATTGCCGTTCCACGACGATCCGCCGAACTCCATGCTGACATAGCCCGCCGTCAGCTTTTCGCGAACGTTGACCGTGCCGCGAAGCTGCTCGCGCACGCCGAACGGTCCGTTTTCGAGCGCCAGCGCGGCTTGCGCGAAGGCGGCCTGCTGTGCGGGCGTGCGACCGTTCGTCGGAATGTTGAGCGTCGCGGGATCGTTCAAATAGGCGAGGAATGCTTCGGGATCGAACTGGAACACGCTGGGCGGAATGTTCCGGCCACCGCCCAGAAGGTCGCTCCATTCATAGGAGCTGAGCAGCCCCTGCGCGATCGGCACCTGATAGCCGCAATAGGTGCAGCTCGACTCGGTGTTGTTGAAGGAGCGGTTGATCTTGCGCCGCTGCGTGTAGGACAGGCCGAACTTGACCGACTTCAGGATCGAATCCTGAATGTCATATTTGGTATCAAGGTGGAATTCGGAGCCGCGGTCGCGCGAGCGGTTGTTGTCGATCCCCATATAATGGAGGCGCATGAAGTTGGGATCGTTGATGATATTGTTGTCGTAGCCGACCGTCGGAAGCTCCCCATCCCCGTTCAGATTGAACTGGTAGGTATAGGGCAGCAGGCCGCCTATCACGAGATACTGGTTGGGCGACTTGCGGTTCGCGCCGGTCATCGATGCATCGAAGCTGACCTGGACGTCGTCGGCCGGGTTCCACTTGATGTTACCGCCGAACTGGTAGCTGCTCGATTTGCGGTTCGTGGTGTTGTAAACATGGTCGATCTTGGCGTTGATGCCGTTGTTGGTCAGCAGCGGGCCATATTGCGCCGCAAACTGCGGGTTCTGCGCCAGGAAGTCGCTGCCCAGCATGCTGAGGCTGGTCGCCGTGCCGTTCTCGTCGAAGGTCGGCTGATAATAGGGCGCCGCCATGAAGTTATCGATGCGGCGGACGACGCCCGAAACGTCGAACTTGGAATAGATGCCGTCGATCGTCACTTCCAACGTGTCGGACGGGCGATACTGGATCGTGCCTGACAGGTTGATGCGCTCGCGCGTTTCCTGGCCGCGCTGATAATAGAGGCTCTGCGGCACGTTGACGTTGCCGGAGAAGGGATAGCGCGGATCGGAGCCGGTGATCAGCGTCGGCGAACCGTTGATGTTCTGGACGATGTCGGGACGACCGTTGATCCAGCCGTCGATCGCGATCGTGTCGGTCTGGTTCTTGCGCTTGGTGTAGGAACCGGCAAGGACGATGCCGAGCGTCTTGTCGGGATTGGTCCACGACAGGTTGCCGGCGAGGTCAGGCGTCGCCTTCTTGCGCTGCACATCGTAGATGCCACCGATCTGCGCCGTGGCATGCAGACCGTCGCGCCCTTCGAGCGGGCGGGTCGTGACGATGTTGACGGTCGCGCCGATGCCGCCTTCCTGCAATTCGGGGACGGGCGACTTATAAATGTCGGTGCGCTGGATCATGTTGGACGACAGAACGTCGAACGAAAATTCGCGGCCCGCATTGTCGGTCGCCATGACGCGGCCGTTGACGAGAACGGTGTTAAATTCGGGGCCAAGGCCGCGAACGGTGATGAACTGGCCTTCGCCGCCCGAGCGGTCGATCGCGACGCCGGTGATGCGCTGAAGCGATTCGGCGATGTTGGCATCGGGGAACTTGCCGACTTCGACCGCGCTGATCGAATCGACAATCTGGTCGGCGTCGCGCTTGGTCTGGGCAGAGTTGCCAAGGCTGGCACGGATGCCGGTGACGACGATGTCGGCGCTGTCAGCGGGGGCGGCGGCTGGTGCTGCGGGTTGCGCTGTCTGCCCGGTGGCGGTTTGTGCCATGGCCAGCGTCGGCAAGGAACAACTGGCACCCAAAACAGCGAGAATCCAGATCGGCCTCATGTCTCTCTCCCAAATTGATTTATAATAGATTTGCGGGAGAAATCCGGCGCCTGACCGTATTGGCTCGGCCTGCTTTAACGCTAAACTCCCCTGCATGCGCGACCATGCTCCGGTAATTACAGCGTTCAATATTTTTGCGGTGAACGACAGGTTTTGCGCGATGAACTACAGATTTTGCAAACGATTGCCGTCATGCGGCGGCAATCGTCTGGCAGTGCTTAAAAAGACATGTTCACCGCCACCGCATAAGTGCGCCCGAAGTTGGACGTGTAGAGCGGGTCCTTGCGTGTCGTATCCGTGAACAGGTTGTTCTGTTCATTGGTGATGTTGGACACTTCGGCGATCAGCTTGACGTTCTCGGTCAGGTTGTAGGAGGCCGACGCATCGACGAAGATCGTCTTGGTCGCGCCGTTGGCGTCGCTATCCTGCGGACCGGGAATGCCGGTCAGATAAGCGCCGCGATAGTTGACGGTCGAACGGATGCTGAATCGGTCGTCCTCATAATAAAGCGTGCCGCTGGCCGTTTCGGGCGACAGGCCGACGAGCGGAGCGCTGCGCGTGCCGCCGCCAGCGACGATATAGTCGATGTTGGACCGCACCCGCGTGAAGTTGGCGAGCAGGCCGAAATTGCTGAGCGCGCCCGGCAGGAAGCGGAACGGCAGTTGCAGATTGACCTCGAACCCGCGCAGGGGGCCGCCCTGCGTATTGTTGACGCGGGTGATGCTGAACTGTTCGTCGATCGTGACGCCGCTGCCTGCGCCGACCAGCAGGGAGGCGGGCAGGCCCAGGTCGCGGAACGGCACCAGCACCGGCGGCGTCGTCTGAATGTAGGTTTCGATGTTCTTGTAGAAATAGGCGATGGAGATCAGAGAGCCTGGCGCGAAATACCATTCGAGCGCTGCGTCGATGGTATTGGCGCGGATCGGGTCGAGCTGCGGATTGCTGAAGGAGCCGGTGCGCGTCGCGACGTTGACGCTGCCGCTGGGCGTCAGTTGGCCGTAAGAGGCGCGTGACATCACACGCGCAGCGGACAGGCGACCGATCAGCGTCGGCGTGATGTCGATCGCGACGTTGGCCGAGGGCAGCCAGTCGGAATAGGAGCGATCGACGGCGGATATCACGCCGACGGTCGGATATTGCGACCCGGCAGGCGCGGCGGTCGGGATCGTCCCTTCGGTATGGAAATCGGTGTGGACGTAACGCACGCCCGCTTCACCCCGGATCGTGACGGGCAGCACGTCTTGCGTGTTGAACTTCGCCATGAAGTAGCCGGACTTGTAGGTTTCCTGCACCGTCGCATAATAGCTGGCGCATTCGATGCCGCAGAATTTATAGACATTGTCGTAATCGACCGCCGCACGGAACTTGTCGGGATCGATCGCGGCGAAATCCTGCATGTTGCCGCCCAGATTCTTGCCCACGCCTTTCGTCACGAAGGTGATGTCGCGCAAGGTCACTCCGGCGGGCAGGGTCAGCGGCAAGCGCTGGGTCGGGATCAGGTCGCGCTGGCGCTGGGTATAGTCGCTGGTGCGATACTGACCGCCGACCTGGAGCGTGAAGCCGGTGGTCGCTTCCCATTCGGCGTTCAGCTCGAAGGTCTTGTTGAGGATGCGGTTGCGGCGGTTGAAGTTGCTGATCTGGCCGCGCTGGTCGCCATTGGGCAGCGGCGGACCATATTGG
>CAJYHD010000216.1 GCA_913773715.1 uncultured Sphingobium sp. | reverse complement strand
CTTGCTGCCGATCTGCCGCTCGAGCACGGGCCGCCACGGGACGAGCGTGAATTCTCGCGACTGCTCGACGAGCGCAAACCGGCAGCCCGGTCGAGGGCCGGCTCACACGGCGCGTCGACCTGGCCAGCGGGCGGTTCGCGCTCGTCGAGCAGTCGCGAGAATTCACGCTCGTCCCGTGGCGGCCCGTGCTCGAGCGGCAGATCGGCAGCAAGGTCAACGGGCTGATGCGGTCGGACGGGGTGAGTTGGCGCTTCGGCCGTGACCGCGCGGGTCCGCAGATCAGCTGAGTCGAGCGAAACGCGTGGCCTTTGGTGCGAATAGATCTTGCAAAATCTGTAGAGGATCTATTGAAGGGTGCCCACTAATTCGGTGGGGGCAGGTATGGATCGCAGATCGACAAAGCCGAGGGCGATCGACCTCTACTCCGGCGTCGGCGGATGGTCGCTGGGGCTCCGTCTGGCCAACGTCGAGGTTGTCGCGTCCTACGAGAAATGGGGACCTGCGAACGAGACCAACTTCAAGAACAACTTCCATCAGGCGCAGACGGTGGATATCCGCCGGTTGGCACTTGCGGACCTCCCTGACGACATAGACATCGTCGTCGGCAGCCCCCCTTGTACCCAATTCTCCTACAGCAACCGTGGTGGGGGCGGTGACATCGCCGATGGTCTCGAGGATGTGAAGCGGTTCCTGACCATCGTCGATCATCTGAAACCGCGTGTCTGGGCCATGGAGAACGTGCCTCGTGTGGCGAAGATCATCGAGGCGGAACTCAAGGAGGGCGGAGCGCTCGAGGCGTTCAATCATCTGGGCTGCGTGACACATATCATCGACATGGCCGACTATGGCCTGCCTCAACGGCGGCGGCGGTGCATCGCCGGAAACTTCGACATCAGCCTTCTCGAGTCCTACCAAGCCAACGCCCGGCCACGCCTGCTGGGGGATGTGATCCGCTCGCTGAAGAATGAGATTGTCGTCGATCCCATCTTTGGCATGGCCATACCGCGCGAGGACCTGATCGATCATGTCGAGGAAGACGTCCTCAATTCCGAGGAGGCCCGGATCAACCGGTCCAACAAGGTGACGCACACCGTCTACAATGCCATGCCATTCCCCGATCCTTTGGATCGGACCGTTCGGACGATCACCGCCACATGCACGCGCGTGTCACGCGAAAGCATCGTCATCGCGACCGGCTCCGCGCGAGAGGAATACCGGCGGCTCACGCTGCGGGAGCGAGCCAGTCTCCAGGGTTTTCCGATCACCTTCCAGTTCTACGGGGCGAACTACGGTCAGAAGCTCCGCATGATCGGGAACGCGGTGCCCCCGGCGTTCGCCTACCTTATGGGGCATGTCCTCCAAGACCACCCAGCCGACAACGTGCAGCCGTTGTCAGAGGTCGCCAAGGCGCTGGTGCGGCCGGTGCCCACGCCGATCGAGACTCCACCGGATCGCGCAGGAGCGCGCTATCCAAGCACCAGGACGTTCCGGTTCGCGATACCGAGCCTGCAATTGAAGAGCGGCGTCCGTTTCGAGTTCCGGAATGATCATAGCGGCGCCGATGTCCGATGGGAGGTCGCGTTCTACTTCGGGACGTCGAAGGAGATACTCAGCCTTGTCCTGGACCATTCCCTGGCGCGGCGCCTGACGTCCGCCATGTCGATCGGACTGATGGATGCGGTAACAGCGCCGCTCGACGATCTCGCGGCATTCATGTCGACGGCCGACATCCACAATCTGCAGGCGGTCTGGAGCCATCATGGGCCAGGCGGGACACGTCCCTTCATGGTGTTGGACAAACTCAGCGAAACGGGCTCGAACCTGATCGATGCTCTGGCCGATCACGACGCGGAGGCACAGCGCCTGATCGCCTCGATGCTCGAGCATGAGTATCGCGACGGCCTCGCGGATATCCCGGGCGTGCCCAAACTACAGCGTAACGCGGCCCTGATCCTGGCTGGGCTACTCATCGCGTCGCGCGTCAATCCCGTCTTGGCCGCACCCATGCGCAATCAGCCCAAGAGGAGGCTGTCGGACACTTCAGCACGGTGAACATCCGATAGCTCCACCCTATATTACCGACATGGCGGATCGGCTGACACCTGAACAACGGAGCGCGCACATGGCGCGCATCCGCAGGGCGAACACCAAGCCAGAACTGGTTGTTCGTAGGCTCCTTCACAGCCTGGGCTACCGCTTCCGCGTCCAGTTCGGCGAGGTCCCTGGTCGGCCTGACATCGCGTTCCCAGCTCGTCGACGCTGCGTGCAGGTCCATGGCTGCTTCTGGCATGCCCACGGCTGCAGCCTGTCCCGGACACCTTCCACCCGCACCGAGTTCTGGGAGGCGAAGTTCGCGCGCAATCGCGAGCGGGACGAACGGCTCGAGCGTGACGCGTCAGCACTTGGCTGGGACACGCTGACGATCTGGGAGTGCGAGACCCGCGACATCGCCGGCTTGACGAGGCGATTGACCGACTTCCTTGGACCTTCTCGGTCGAGCTGAACTCAATCCGAGATGGCGACGTGCTCGAACGAGGTGGCCTCGACGCGCCAACCGCTGTCGGGCAAGGCGAACATCTCTGGCGTGGGACCGGTTATCACATGGGGTGAATAATCCGCCTGCGCGCACCGGTCGCGATCCACGAGGTAGAGCGCATAGTCCTCACCAAATTCCACAGCGGTGGCGATCTCGTTGCGCGACCAGTGGAACACTTTCCGTTCGCCGTGCGACTTCACCTCGATGAACCGATCGTGTCGAATCGAGTGCACCGACGCGAATGACACGATGTCGTATCCCGCCGACACATCGTCCTCGGATACCCGGCGAATCTGGTCTTGCAGTGGATGACCGGATAACCGCTCGCGCTCGTACTGGACGACCCATACCTCGGCGGCCGCGCCAGCCTCGGCCTGCCGCGCCAGATCGGCGGCGAGGCGCTCGGCCGACTTCGCCCGCCGCGGGGTCTTCTTGTTCGCATCCCGAGCACCAGTCAGGAACGCGTCGTTGTGATCGCTGGACACCGTCCAGAACCGTGTCTGTACCGCCGCGCGCCGGGCGATCGTGAAATCGGTCAACCACATCGCCAAGCCGTCCCGGATCGATGGCAGCGTCATTGCGTCGATGGTCAGGTCTCCCGTCGCCGGATCACGGCCTATGCATGACCAGGCCTCGGCTTTTGTCAGCAGTGCGGTGAACTCCGCGACGATCCGCTCCGAGATCCAACGCGGCACGTCCATGCGCTCTGCCGGGGCCAGTCGGACCATGGATCTGCCTTCGGTCTCGAACAAGCCATAGGAGATCAGCTTCGCGACCGTGTTCCGGGCCCTCGACCACGATATGCTGTTGATCGCGGCGAGGTCCTTCAACAGGTGCTCTACCGAGGTCCCGTCGGGTCTTCTCGCCAGCAGCTCGACCATCGCGATGGTCGATCCAGCGGGGAGCAGGCCGTCACTGGGCCTTGCGGCGTTCATATGCCTCGAAGATCGCGCGCAGATCGCTGAGATCGCTATCGTCGGCGGCCGTCAACAGCGGGATGTCATCCTTGTCCACCAGGTCCGCGAGCCGGCGTTCCTTCACCGTGAGCCGAGTGTCGATGTCCTGATCGACGGTCCCGGGCGTGACCAGGTGATGATAAGTGACCGCTTCGCCGCCGGCTGGATTGTACCGGTGGATGCGGTCCTTTGACTGGATGAAGCGACCAGCGTTGAAGTCACGATCAAAATAGATCGCTGTCCTGCACGCCTTGTGCAGCGAGATCGATTCGCCGACCGCTTGAGGATTCGCGATCAAGATCGCCCGGTCGGTGGTGGAGTGGAATCGATCGATGATGTCCTCTCGCGTGCCAAGCTCAACGGCCGCGTCATCCTCACGACCGGCCACGGGGGTCGCGCCGGTCAGGACCTCGATGAAAGGCGCGAGGTCACTGAGCCCGCGCCGCAATAGATCGAGGTTCCCGAGGAAATAGGACCAGATCAGGATCTTCCCCTGATCGGCAAGCACACTGGTCGCCAGTGTCCGACACACCCCGAGGCGGGCAAGGTCCGACCTTGCGGAGAAGTTCCTGATCAGGTCGGCGACCTCGAGTTCGGCGATATTGAG
>CAJYHD010000215.1 GCA_913773715.1 uncultured Sphingobium sp. | reverse complement strand
GCGCGAAGGCCTGACCTCGATCGTGTCGGTCAAGCTGCCCGACCCCAAGTTCAGCAGCCAGACCAAGGACAAGCTAGTCTCGTCCGAAGTCCGCCAGCCGCTCGAAAGCCTGATGGCCGACAAGATGGCGGAATGGCTGGAGGAAAATCCCAACCATGGCAAGATGATCGTGCAAAAGGTGATCGATGCCGCCGCCGCCCGCGAAGCTGCGAAGAAGGCGCGCGAACTGACCCGGCGCAAGGGCGTGATGGACATTGCCTCGCTACCCGGCAAGCTCGCCGACTGTCAGGAACGCGATCCAGCGAAGTCCGAACTCTTCCTGGTCGAAGGCGATTCGGCGGGCGGGTCGGCCAAGCAAGGCCGCAATCGGCACAATCAGGCGATCCTGCCGCTGAAGGGCAAGATCCTGAACGTCGAACGCGCCCGGTTCGATCGCATGCTGTCGTCCAAGGAAGTCGGTACGCTCATCCAGGCGATGGGCACGGGCATCCGCGACGACTTCAACCTGGACAAGCTGCGTTACCACAAGATCGTCATCATGACCGACGCCGACGTGGACGGCGCGCATATCCGCACGCTGCTGCTGACCTTCTTCTATCGGCAGATGCCGCAAATCATCGAGGCAGGGCATCTCTACATCGCCCAGCCGCCGCTCTACAAGGCGACGCGTGGGCGGTCGGAAGTCTATCTCAAGAACGAGGCGGCGCTGGAGCAATATCTGGTCGACAATGGCGTCGATACGATGGCGCTGGAAACGGACGGCGGCGCGCGCGGCGGCGACGATCTGCGTGGTCTCATCGAACATGCCCGCCGGATGCGTGCGGTTATGCGTTACGTGCCGCGCCGCTACGATCCCTCGATTATCGAGGCGTTGAGTCTCACCGGAGCGCTCGATCCCGAACTGTCGGGCGACATGCAGGCTGAACGGCTGAAGGCAACGGTCGCCTGGATGGATGCGCAGGATGCCGAGGGTCGCTGGTCTGGCCGAATCGCAGAGGAGGGCGGCTTCCATTTCGAGCGGCTGTGGCGCGGCGTCACCGATCATCACATGATCGAGGCGGCGTTCATCGGGTCCGCCGAAGCCCGCAAGCTGCACGCAATCGCGGCGGAAGAGGCGGCGAGCTATCGCATGCCATCTAAGCTGGTCTCGGCAAAGGCCGCGCAGGCAGCGGAAAGCGCCGGCGAAGACGATCTGCCGGTCGCGACCAAGGGTGCGCTCGTCACCCGGCCGAGTGAATTGCTCGAAGCCGTGCTGGCGGCCGGCCGCAAGGGTCTTGCCATCCAGCGCTACAAGGGGCTGGGCGAGATGAACGCGGAACAGCTGTGGGAAACCACGCTCGACCCCAATGTCCGCTCGATGCTGCGCGTCGAGGTTGAGCAGGCGGACGTGGCCGACGAAATCTTTACCAAGCTGATGGGCGACATCGTCGAGCCGCGCCGCGAGTTCATTCAGGAAAATGCGCTCAACGTCGCCAACCTGGATGTCTGACATGGGTGTCATGGCGGATCGCTCCCGCTGTGCATGGGCGCAGGGCGATCCGCTTTACGAGGCCTATCACGACGAGGAATGGGGCGTCCCACAGTGCGATTCGCGCAGCCTGTGGGAAACGCTGATGCTCGAAGGTTTCCAGGCGGGCCTGTCCTGGATCACGATCCTGCGCAAGCGGGACGCGTTTCGCGCCGCCTTTGCCGGATTCGATCCCGATCGCGTGGCTGCTTTCGATTCAAATGACGTCGAGCGGTTGATGATGGATGCGGGCATCGTCAGGGCGCGCGCAAAGATCGAAGCAACGATTGGGGGCGCGCGCATCTATTGCGCGATGCGTGAGGCCGGTGAAGATTTTGCCGATTATGTCTGGGCGTTTGTCGATGGGCAGCCCCTCACCGGTGATGGCGCGCATGTGCCTTCTCAGACCGACCTTTCGACGGCCATATCGAAGGACCTGAAGGCACGCGGCTTCAAATTTGTGGGACCGACGATCGTTTACGCGTGGATGCAGGCCATCGGCATGGTCAACGATCATGCTGCGACCTGTTTTCGCCGGGGTGAGGTGACTGCGTGAGGCTTGGGATTTTCGTGCCGATCGTAGCGGTGCTGCTCGTTGCCTGTAGCGGGTCGCAAAAACTCGGAGCCGAAAATGAGGACGCGCCTATAGAGGCTTCGGAGACGCGCCCCGGAAATCTTGCGGTGCCGATCGGCAATGTGAGCGAGACGAGCATCGAGCCGAAATCAACGAAGGCAGCTAATAAGCCTCTGGTTTCACGTGGAACATCACAGCTGGACAACCCTGCTGTACCCCCACCTGCTGCTACACCGCAAACCGACGAATATCGCGCGATCGGCACCGAGCCATTCTGGGCGGCGACGGTGCGCCATGGCCAGCTATCGCTCGAACGGCCAAGCACGGAAACGCTACGGCTTTCGGTCGCACGCAGCGTTGGCCGCAGCGTCATCCGCTACACGGGCGATGGCTTCAGTATGAGCATAACGCCCGGCCCGTGCAGTGACGGGATGAGCAACGCGATGTGGTCCGACCGCGTCCAGATCGCCTTTGCGGAAGGAACGCTCAAAGGCTGTGGCGGTGAACGAGAAGATCTGGAAGGCCCGCTCGAGGACGATTAGGCGCGCACCGGGGTCGGCAGCGGCTGCCCCGTAAAGTGCGCGGTGAGGTTCGCCATCAGCATCTGCGCCATACGCGCCACCGCCTCATGCGTGGCGCCGCCTGTATGCGGCGTCAACACCACATTGGGGACGTCTGCCCATTTTACCGGATCAGTAGGTTCGGGATCGAACACATCGATCGCCGCGCCCCCCAACCGTCGATCCTTGAGCGCCCCAACGAGCGCGTCTTCATCCACAAGCTGGCCCCTCGCCACGTTGACCAGCAAGCCGTCCGGGCCAAGCGCATCCATGACCGGCGCGGAGATCATATGGCGATTGCTCTCGTCCGCCTTGCACGCGACGAGCAGGATGTCGCTGTCTCGAGCCAGCGCCTCGAGACTGTCCGCGCGGGGCCACGCCAGCTGCGGTTTGGCGCGCGGTCCCCACCAGCCGATCCGCATCTTCATCACAACCGCCCGTTCCGCAGCAGCGACACCGATCGCGCCCATGCCGACGATGCCAAGCCGCGCCCCGCCCATCGACCGGGTGCGAGTCTTGGCTTCGATCGTCCATTTCCCTCCCCGCAAATGCCGATCGCCCGCCACTATCCAGCGGCGATGCGCGATCATCAGGCCAATGGCATGATCCGCCACATCCTCCGCATTCGCGTCGCCCGCATGGGTCACGGCGATACCCCTCTCCCGCGCGAGGTCTAGATCGACGCCGTCATAGCCCACGGTGAAGCAGGCGATGAGAGAAAGGCGGGCCATTGCGTCCAGCAGCGCCCGCTCCAGCGGGAACTCTCCTGCCCACACCACAGCATCCACCTGCGCCAGCCTTTCAGGAGAAGGGTGCTCCCACAGGGTCATGACGTCATGACCCTGCTTAAGCATGGGGATAAGCGGAGCAAGCAGAGGCTGCCCCACCAACAGTTGGGGTCGCGTCATCTAGCCGACCTGTCGCAACGCCTGCGCAAAGTCGGCAATCAGGTCGTCCGCATCCTCGCACCCGATCGAGATACGGACCATGTTGTCGCCGATGGCGAGCGCCTTCTTGCGCTCGGCGGGAACGGACAGATGCGTCATCGCGGCAGGATGGCTGGCAAGCGTTTCCGTGCCGCCCAGGCTGACCGCCAGCTTCGCGATCTTGAGCGCGTCCAGGAACGCGAACGCCTCCGCCTCTCCGCCCCTCAGATACAAAGAGAATGTCGAACCAGCCCCGGTACAGTGGCGGCGATAGATGTCGGCCTGCCGCTCCGTCTCCGGGAAACCGAGATAGACGACCTTTTCCACCTGCGGCTGATCGCGCAGCCAGGCACAGACCTTCGCGGCGTTCTCACCCGCCCGGCTCATCCGCAGTTCCAGCGTCTCCAAACTGCGCAGCAGCATCCATGCGCTGTGCGGGTCGAGGATCGTGCCGATCGTGTTGCGCATCAGCCGGATCGAATTGATCAGCGCGTTGCTCCCCAGCACCCCGCCCGCGACCAGATCGCTATGCCCGCCGGCATATTTGGTGAGGCTGTAGATGACGAGATCCGCGCCATGATTGATCGGCTTGTGCCACAGCGGACCGAGGAAGGTGTTGTCGATCGCGACCGGCGGCTGATGCTCCTCGTCCGCGAACAGCGAGTTGCGCCGCGCAACAACCGCGTCGAGATCGACCAGAACGTTCGTGGGATTGGCCGGGCTTTCAAGATAGATGAGCGCAACGCGGCCCATGCCCTTCGCCTTCTCGATCACCGTGCCGATATCCTCTTCGGTCGCGCCCGCCGGGAAATCGACCCACTGCACCCCGAAGCGGCCAAGGATGCGCCCGATCAGCGATTCGGTCGCTGCATAGAGCGGCGCGCTATGGACGATGACGTCGCCCGGTTGCACCAGCGCGAGCAACGTCGTCGCGATCGCCGACATGCCGCTGGAAAAGAGTAACGCGTCCTCCGCCTCTTCCCACACCGATAGGCGATCCTCGCAAATCTCCTGGTTGGGACCATTGAAGCGCGAATAGACGAGGCCCTCCGCACCACCGGGACGGATGCCGGTCACACCTTCGAAATGGCGCTTGCCCGCAGCTGCGCTCTCGAACGCGAAGGTGGAGGTAAGGAAGATCGGCGGCTTGAGCGACCCTTCCGATAGCGTCGGGTCATAGCCATGGCCCATCATCAATGTTGCGGGGCGCAACTTCCGACCTTCGATCTCCATGATAGGAGCCTTGGGGCGGCGGCGGTTGCCGCTTGCGGGAACGCCGGTCAGGTCGGCTTCAGTTTCGCCGGTCATGTCTGTCTCCTGCTTGGGGCGACGTCTGATGCGTCGCTCATGATAGCACGAGTGTAATCCAACAGCGGGGAAAAGGGCCAGAGGGTCGCGACATAATATTTCGTCTTGTCGCAGCTATATTCCAATGGCTGGAGACGCTTTGACGAAGCTGCCATGCTGCCTACATGGAGAGAATGAGCGCCCTCCCCCCCGTGCTGGACAGATGGTTCGCGAGCCGCGGATGGATGCCGCGCCGTCACCAGATGGACATGTTGACGGCCGCGCGCGCCGGGAACCATGCGCTGCTCGTTGCGCCCACGGGGGCGGGCAAGACGCTTGCAGGGTTCCTGCCGACGCTGACCGACCTGATCGAAAATCCAGCTGAAGGGCTGCACACCCTCTATGTCTCGCCGCTGAAGGCGCTCGCTGTCGATGTCCGTCGCAATCTGCTGACACCGATCGAGGAGATGGGCCTCCCGATCCAGGTAGAAACGCGCACGGGCGACACGCCTTCCGATCGCAAGGCACGGCAGCGGGCGCGACCACCGCAGATCCTCCTAACCACGCCCGAATCTCTGTCGTTGCTGCTGTCCTACCCCGATAGTTTCCTGATGTTCGCGAATCTAAGGACGGTTATCGTCGATGAGGTCCACGCCTTCGCCACGCAAAAACGCGGCGACCTGCTGAGCCTGTCGATGTCACGCTTACAGACGATCAATCCCGGTTTGCGCCGGGTGGCGCTGTCGGCCACGGTCGCCGATGTCGATGCCTACCGCGCTTGGCTCGCGCCCGATGGCGATATCGACACGGTGACCCCGGTGATGGGTGAAGAAGGCGCGGAGCCGAACGTCGCCATCCTCATCCCCGAAGGACGCATCCCCTGGTCCGGCCATTCGGGCAAATATGCCGCCAAGCAGGTCATGGCGGAGATTGCACGGCGGCAGACAACGCTAGTCTTCTGCAACACGCGCGGGTTGGCCGAACTCATCTTTCAGGAACTCTGGAGCGCCAACGACGACAATCTGCCGATCGGCATTCATCATGGTAGCCTGTCAATCGAGGCGCGGCGCAAGGTGGAAAGCGCGATGGCGGCGGGCAAGCTGCGCGCGCTGGTCGCAACCGCTTCGCTCGACCTGGGTGTAGATTGGGGCAATGTCGATTGCGTGATCCAGATGGGGGCGCCCAAGGGGAGTTCGCGCCTGCTCCAGCGGATCGGGCGCGCCAATCACAGGCTCGATCAACCGAGCGACGGCATCCTGATCCCGGGCAATCGCTTCGAATATCTGGAGGCGCGCGCTGCGCTGGACGCCGTGGATGCGGGCGAGCGCGACGCCGACGATTTCCGTCCCGGCAGCCTCGACGTACTGGCGCAGCATGTCATGGGCCTCGCCTGCGCCGCGCCGTTCCGCAAGGAGGAGCTGCTGGCGGAGGTACGGTCCGCCACTCCCTATAGCGCGCTGACCGATGACGGCTTTGCGCATGTGCTGCACTTCATCGAAGGCGGCGGCTATGCGCTGCGCGCCTACGACCGGTTCAAGCGGCTGACGCAGGATGAGTACGGCACATGGCGCGTGTCGCATCCCCGCTTCATCGCGCAACACCGGCTGAACGCCGGTATCATCGTCGATCAGCCCGCCCTCTCCGTCCGTTTCGCCAACGGCCGCAAGCTGGGCACGGTCGAGGAAGGCTTCGCGTCCACCCTACGGCCCGGAGACAGCTTCTTTTTCGCAGGTACAGCGTTGGAGGTCGTGCGGATGGACACGACCGACCTCGTCGTGCGGGCGTCGTCGAAGGAGGCGCGCATTCCCAGTTGGGGCGGCACGCGTATGGCGATGTCGACGCGACTTGCCGAGCGAGTGCGCCACTTCCTCGCCGAACCACAGGAATGGCACCGTTTTCCAGAGGATGTGCGCGAATGGCTGGAGATGCAGAAATTGCGCTCCGCCCTCCCCGAACCGGGACAACTGCTGATCGAGACCTTCCCGCATGAAGGGCGGCACTATCTCGTCTGCTACAGTTTTGAGGGGTGGAACGCACACCAGTCGCTCGCCATGCTGCTGACCCGCCGCATGGATGCGCTGGGGCTGATGCCGCTCGGTTTCGTGTCGAACGATTACGCGCTGGCGATCTACGGCATGAAGCCGGTGACCGATCCGCAAAGCCTGTTTTCCGCCGATATCCTCGATCATGAATTCGTCGAGTGGGTCGAGCAGTCGAGCTTGCTCAAGCGTGCCTTCCGCGATGTGGCGGTGATATCGGGCCTGATCGAACGGCAGCATCCCGGCAAGCGCAAGACCAGGCGGCAGGTGACCTTCTCCACCGACCTCATCTATGATGTGCTGCGCAAATATCAGCCCGACCATCTGCTGCTCAAAGCGGCTTGGGCCGACGCTCGCGCTCGCATGACAGACGTCGGGCGTCTGGGCGACCTGATCGATCGCGCAGCCTCCACCATGCTGCATGTCGATCTCGACCGGGTCAGCCCCCTCTCCCTCCCCGTCCTGATCCTGATCGGACGCGAACAGGTGGCGCAGGCGGCGGCGGACGATGCCCTATTGATCGAGGCCGAAGCGCTGGTCGCCGAAGCGATGCGCGTCGATTAGCGCCAATCCACCCGTGACCAACCGTTCATCCGCGCAAGCCGGGCGAGCGGCTTGTGCGGATTGGAAGCGAACGGGATGTCGGCGAACTCTAGCATCGGCGCGTCCGACACATGGTCGGAATAGGCGCGGATATGGGTCTGGCTGCGATCGATTGCCTCCGCCGCCATCCACGCCTTGATCATGCGCAGCTTGACCGTGTCGTAGCAATTTTCGCCCGCAATCTTCGCCCGGACGTAACGCAGATCCTGGCTCAGATGATCGGTCGCGATCACCGCGTCGAAGCCCAGCCGCCGCGCGATCGGCTCGACGTAGAGGCGGTAGGAAGCGGTCGCGAGAACCAGCGTATAACCCTCCGCCCGGTCCTGCGCGATCTGCGCCAACGCCCCCTTGCGGACATTGGTCGCCATCACCTTGTCGGCGTAGCTTTCGATATGTGGCATCAATTTCGCGCGCTCGACACTGCTGCCGATCATCAGTGCCTGGTTGAGTTCCTTCAATCGCTGGCGGGTTATCAGCTTCAGCACATAGGCCAACATCAGCAGGACGACGCAGGGGAAAAGCGCCAGCCGCCATGGCGCCATCGCGCGCGCCACGTGGATCAGAAAGCCTGTGTAGGTACCGCTGAAGGTCACCGTGCGGTCCATGTCATAGATCGCCAGCTTGCGAAGCATCATGCCGTTTCCGAAACTTTTGCTGTTCTGTGTCGTTTGATCTTGGCGATGGGCCGTTTCGGCTTGCCGTGCAACCGATATTGGACCAGTAATCCCACCGCATGAACAGGGCCGCTGAACTTGCCGAGGAAGAGCGCGACGGCGGCACGGTCCTCCGGCTGTCCGGTTCGCTTGCCATAGCCTGCCTGCATGACCTCCCCGATCGGTTGGACGCCGTGCAGGGACCGGTCAAGGAAATCGACCTGTCCGGCGTCACCCATATCGATACCATCGGCGCGTGGACGGTGCATCGCACCGCGCGCAAGTTCGACTGCCCGGTCATCGGCGGCAGCAACGACGCCGAACGGCTCGTAAAGGCTGTGGGCGAACTGGACGAACCAGTCGCGATCCGCCCCGATCATGTCCATCCCCTGCGCCGCGTCATCGGTCAGATCGGCGAAGCGGTGACGGCGGCGGGATCGACGCTGGCGGGTCTCGTCGGCTTCCTCGGCGGAACGCTCGTCGCCAGCTGGAATCTGATGCGCAACCCGCATCGTTTTCGCATCGACGCCGTGATCCAGCGGTTCGAGGTCGTCGGTGTCTCGGCCCTTGGCATCATCGGCCTCATGAGTTTCCTCATCGGCATCGTCATCGCCCAGCAGGGATCGGTGCAGCTACGTCAATTCGGCATGGAGATGCTGACGATCAACCTTGTCGGCCGCCTTACCTTCCGCGAACTGGGCGTGCTTATGACCGCAATCATGGTCGCGGGTCGATCCGGCTCTGCCTTTGCCGCCCAGCTCGGCACGATGAAGCTGACCGAAGAAATCGACGCCATGCGCACGATCGGCGTTTCGCCGATGGAGGCGCTGGTACTTCCGCGCACGCTTGCCGTCATCGTCATGATGCCGCTGCTGAGCTTCTACGCATCCGTCGTGGCTGTCATCGGCGGTGGGTTCCTGTGCGCCGTGGCGCTCGAAATCCCGCCGATCACGTTCATTCAGCGGCTGCGCGAGGTCGTGCCGATCACCGACCTTTGGGTGGGCCTGATCAAGGCCCCGGTATTCGGCATCATCATCGCGCTCGCAGGCTGTTTCCAGGGGATGCAGGTCAAGGC
>CAJYHD010000214.1 GCA_913773715.1 uncultured Sphingobium sp. | reverse complement strand
TGCGGACTATGCTAACAACAGCGTCAACTGGCAGTGGGTCTCGGGTAGCGGTGTGGACGCCAACATCTTTTCCCGCATCATGGCCCCGCTCACCCAGTCAGAGAAGTTCGATGCCGCCGACTATATCCGCCAATGGGTGCCCGAACTCGCCGACCTGTCGGACCAAACGATCCACGATCCCGACGAACATGGCTGCCGCCCCGACGCCTATCCCGCGAAGATCATCGGTCATAAGGAAGCGCGTGAGCGGGCTTTGTCCGCTTTCCGTCGCATCAAGCAATGATTGCCGTTCCGTGCGGCTTGCGGCAGGATCACTTTCATGAACGCGATTGATCCCCGGCGCGGCCGCCGCGCGCTGACCGTCCGCCGCCCGCCCGTCAGCGGCGACCCGCGCTGGATCGATCGCCGCGCGGCGTCGCTTTTCCATCGCCTACTCGATCGCATCGATCGTGGTTTGGAGCGCGGATCGCTCGAAGCCACCTTGCCGGATGGCACGCGCCGCCTGCTCGGCGGGCGCTTGCCCGGCCCGCATTGCGAAGTCGATCTGGTCCGCTGGCGCGCGCTCGTACGCCTCGTCACCGGCGGATCGGCGGGGTGGTATCGGGCCTATGCTGCTGGCGAGTGGACCAGTCCCGACCCGGTACCGCTATTCGATCTTTTCATGACAAATGCCGTCGCACTGGGGCAATCCGCGCGTCCGAACGGCCCCGCACGTTGGGCCGGGCGCTTCGCCCACTGGCTGCGGCGGAACAGCCGCACCGGATCGCGCCACAACATCGAATATCATTACGACTTGGGCAATGACTTCTACCGGCTCTGGCTTGACGCCGACATGCACTATTCGAGCGCTCTGTTCCGCGATCCAGATGATCGGATCGAAAGCCTGGAACGAGCGCAACACCGCAAGGTCGACGCGATCCTCGATCGGCTTGTACTGAAAGAGGGCGACGCCCTGTTGGAGATTGGCTGCGGCTGGGGTGGCCTGGCAGAGCGAGCCATGTTGCGCGACGTCCGCTATACCGGCCTTACGCTATCGACCGAGCAGGCCGATTATGCGATCGATCGCTTAGGGTCCGGTGCGACGATCTCGCTCACCGATTATCGCGACGCGCAAGGCCTTTATGACGCGATCGCCAGCGTAGAAATGGTGGAGGCTGTCGGCCAACGCTACTGGCCCGACTATCTCGCCGCCATCCACCGCATGCTCAAGCCCGGCGGGCGCGCCGCGATCCAATATATTCTGATCGACGATGCCATTTTCGATCGCTATGCGCGTGGCGCGGACTTCATCCAAACCTATATTTTTCCGGGCGGTATGCTGATTTCCGAAAGCCGATTCCGAGCGCTGACGGAGGCGCAGGGTCTGCAATGGCGCGACGTCCACCGCTTCGGCCAGCACTATGCCGAAACCCTCCGCCGCTGGCGGGACCGCTTCGACCGCGCCATTGAAGAGGGCGACCTGCCGCCCTCCTTCGACCAGCATTTCGTCACCCTCTGGCGCTACTATCTGCAATATTGCGAAGGCGGCTTCAGAAGCGGGACCATTGATGTGGCGCAAGTGACATTGGTGAAAGCTGGCATTGAATGAGATCGGTTGCTCTGACCTTTCTGTTTTGCGGCTTGATCTCTTCTCCACTATCCGCCAGGTCAGCGCTTAGTTCGGAAACGCGCGCAAATTTCCGCAAGGCTGTTGGAGAGTACCAGTCTTTCATCACGCCCATTTGCCCACCTAAAATCGTGCAAACCTATGTAGCAGCAAGATCGGAACGTGACGCGAAATTTGTTCGGTCGCTCAAGGGCAGCAGACTTGCTTCTGAATACAGGCGTGCTCTCCACGACTATGCGGATAAGGAGCGGCACACATTCCACGAATGCAGCCTTCCGCCGCCGCCACCCCCGCCACCTCCGGGCTATGTCCCGCCGCGCAAAGTTCAGCCAGAGCAACCGGCACCCGGTCCGATAAAGGAGCATTTTGAGGGCGGCGACAAGCAGTTTGCAAAGATGGTGCAGCTTCGTGACAGCCTGATCGGCCCGTCAGACCGATAAAGTTTTAACTCTCTACCCGCTCTCTATATCTGGTCGGCATATCCGCGCTGACGATCCGCATGATAGCGTCAGCCACGACCTCTGGTCCCTTAAGCGTTGCGGGGTCTTCACCCGGAAACGCACGTGCGCGCATCGCGGTCCGGGTTGCGCCGGGATCGACGATGTGAGTGCGGATGGCCGAAATGGCTTTCACTTCTTCGCCATAGGCGCCAACAAGTGTTTCCAGCGCCGCCTTGGACGCGCCATAAGCGCCCCAATAAGCGCGCGGACTCGCGACCGAGGACGTCAGCGCTACCACACGCGCATCGGTGCTCTTGCGCAGCATCGGATCGAATGCCGCGATAAGCGCCTGGGGCGCTGCGATGTTGAGCGTCAACAGCTGCGCAAATTCCTTGGCGTCGATCGCGGGGACCGCCGCCAGCGATCCCAATGTCGCCGCGTTCAAGACCAATATGTCCAGCGCCTCCCAGCGTCCGCCGATCGCCTGCGCCAGCCGACCGATGCTTTCGCCATCGGTCAGGTCGAGCGGCGCAATCGTAGCGCTGCCGCCTGCGGCGTGTATGCGTTCCTCGACCTCCTCCAGCCCGCCGGTCGTTCGTGCCGTCAGCACGACATGCGCCCCGGCGCGCCCCAGTGCCTCCGCCGTCGCCGCGCCAATGCCCCGGCTCGCGCCTGTGACTAGAGCCAGCTTGCCGGAAAGGGGGAGGCTATCGTTCATATCGCGGTTCCCGTGAGAATATTCGATACCCCGGATTTGATCCGGGGTCCGCTTCAAGTGCCGAAGAAAGCGGGATCCCGGGTCAAGCCTGGGATCCCGGATGTATATTAATGGGCTCAGACCACCCGCTCGGCGAGCAGCTCGAACTGGTTCGTCACCACAGCCTCGTCCTGATCCGTCAACATAGTCGGATAGTCGCCGGTGAAGCAGGCATCGCAATATTGCGGGCGAATATCCGCGCGCTTCGCTTCGCCCAAAGCCTTGTAGAGACCGTCGATCGAAATGAAGGACAGGCTGTCGGCATGGATGAAATCCTGCATCCCGCCGATGTCCAGCTTGTGCGCCAGCAGCTTGGTGCGTTCGGGCGTATCGACACCGTAGAAGCAGCTATGCTTGGTCGGCGGGGACGCGATGCGCATATGCACTTCCTTCGCGCCGGCTTCGCGCATCATCTGCACGATTTTCAAGGATGTGGTGCCGCGCACGATAGAATCGTCGATCAGCACGATCCGCTTGCCCTCGATCAGCGCGCGATTGGCGTTATGCTTGAGCTTCACGCCCAAATGGCGAACCTTGTCGCCCGGCTGGATGAAAGTACGCCCGATATAGTGCGAGCGGATGATACCCAACTCGAATGGAATGCCCGATTGCTGCGCATAGCCGATTGCCGCCGGTACGCCGCTGTCGGGTACAGGGATGACATAGTCCGCCTCGACCGGCATTTCGATCGCCAACTGCGCGCCGATCGCCTTGCGCACCGAATAGACGCTCGAATTGTCGATGATCGAATCGGGACGGCTGAAATAGACATGCTCGAAGATGCAGGGGCGGGCATGGCTCTCGCCAAAGGGGCGATGCGATCGAATTTCGCCGTCATTGGTGACGATCACCAATTCGCCCGGCTCGATCGAACGCACATAATCCGCGCCGACAACATCGAACGCCACAGTTTCCGAAGCGAAAATCGTCGAATCGCCGAGCTTGCCCATCACTAGCGGCCTGATGCCCAGCGGATCGCGGCAGGCGATCATGCCCTCGGGCGTCATGACGATCAGCGAATAGGCGCCCTCGACCTGCCGCAAGGCGTCGATGAACTTGTCGAGCAGGGTGCGATAGCTGGACGTTGCGACGAGGTGGATGATGACTTCAGTGTCCGACGTCGACTGGAAGATCGACCCGCGCCGGATCAGCTCGCGCCGCAGCTTCATCGCATTTGAGATATTGCCGTTGTGCGCAACCGCGAACCCGCCCGACGACAATTCTGCATAGAGCGGCTGCACGTTACGCAGTGAGGTTTCGCCCGTGGTCGAATAGCGTACATGGCCACAGGCGCTGCCGCCCGGTAGGCCACGAATCACCTCGTCACGATCGAAATTGCCCGCGACATGCCCCATCGCGCGATGGGTATGGAACTCATGCCCGTCCCAACTGGTTATGCCTGCCGCTTCCTGGCCCCGATGCTGCAAGGCGTGGAGGCCAAGCGCGACGATGGCGGAGGCAGTTTCCGCGCGGGAAATGCCAAAGACGCCACATTCCTCACGCAACTTGTCATCGTCGAAGGGGTTGGTCGTAAACATGGGTGCGAACCGGTTCCGTTGCCGTTCTCGCGGCCCACCGGACCGCCTGGTGGCGCGCATATAGTCGTTCAATCCCCTTTTGTCGCCTCCCTGTCACAAAAAAGCGGAACAGGATGCAACGATGCTCGATTTGGCAGGCTTTGCCTTGCCAAACCTAATGCAATTCGGTTACTTGCTAGGCCACATCGCCAGCGTGGTTTCAATCAACTGCTCCAAACGCGCCGATGGCGTGCCGGCTCCCGCTTGAACGGCCATGCCCTGGATGACGGTGGAAAGATAACAGGCGAGAGCAGGTGCCTCGACGCCCGCGGGCAAATCACCTTCCGCTTTCGCCCGCTCGAACCGCTCCACCATGGCGCGATCGGAAGAGGCTCTGCGCGCGAGCACTTCATCCCTTATACACTCTGCGTGGGCGGTGTTCGCCACGGAGCTGATTACGCCAAGGCAGCCCTTTGGTTCATCACTTCCGCACTGCATGGCAAGCGCGCCGCGCAGTAAGCGCTCCGCAACCGCTTTCGCCGTGGGCTCCTCAAGTGCGGACCGAACATAGCACAGCTTGTCGCGCTCGTAGAGGTCGAGTGCCTTGCGAAACAGAGACTCTTTATTGCCGAAGCAAGCGTAGAGGCTGGGCTTGGTGATACCCATCGCTTCCGTCAACTCGGCGAGGGACGCGCCTTCATAGCCGCGCTTCCAAAACACCTGAAGCGCAGCGGAAAGCGCTTCTTCGGGATCGAACTCGCGTGGTCGACCTCTTGCAGGGGCGAAGGTGATTTCCATACCGAACAGTATATAGATTGACAGTCAAATTCCGCAAGGCCGGATGCAAACTCTTGCCGCTGATGATCACTACGAAAATAAATCACCTTGGCGTGCCGCCTCGACCGGTTTTCCTGATGATCTGGCCTGATCTACCAGCACGCGTGCCCGGCCCGACAAGGTATAGACTGCCTGCCGCTGCGCACCGCGATTGAGATGATTGACCCGATACCCCTGATAGTGTCGCTTCAATAAGCCTGCCTTCACCAGCTCCGAAGCTGCCCGGCTCAGATTCGTCTTGCCCGATGTTCGCACGCGGGCCCTGACTTCGTCCGCGATCACTTGTTGGTCGGCTACCTGATCACCCGAAAACTGCCCGGACTTGCGCAAATCCTCCCGCACACGCTCGATCAGCGCGGCCCGCCGGGGATCGCGGTTACCCATCGGGGTGAGGGCGTCGCAAAGCCAATCACGGAGTGTCACAGGCCCATCCGCTACACGCACCAGCGGCCCGGCACTGCCATCCGGTCGAGCCACGTCGGCGATCAGCGTGAGCAGCATGTAGGCGTAGCGGGGACGGGAGCAGCATTGCGACAATTGATCGAGCAGCGAAGAAAGATCGCTGCCGTTTGTAACTCGGCTCTGGACGGTTGCATGAAACATATGGTGAATCAAGCACAATCGTGACTCGCTGTGAATCCTCTATTTTCTAACTACTTATTATTGTCGTCTGTGACACTTTACCCGTCGGTAAAGTGTCATTCGCGAACCTTTACGGAAGCGCTGCCGCGCAAGAAAAAGGCCGCCGGATGATCCCCGCGGCCTTTCACGTCCTCAGATTGCTACGTCAGTCGCTGACGGAGACTCTTTCCAGTCGCGGCGACAGGA
>CAJYHD010000213.1 GCA_913773715.1 uncultured Sphingobium sp. | reverse complement strand
GGCGCAGGGTTTGACCGTCACCAGTTGCTGCCCCCGCCCAATCGAGAATCCAGCCACCCGCTGTCGCACCAAAACCAGCGATGACGATCAGTGGCCGTTCGGATGCACGGATTGCGGCATCGAGAGCCTCCCAATCGGGCGAACCGAACGCGAATTCCGGAAAGACGACTAGCACCGCCTCGTTCCCCGGCGCCATTTCACCAAGCGCCGCGCCGGCATGCCCACCGCCCCCGGCTAATAGTTGGACAGCTGCGGCAAGGGCCACTGGGCGGCTGACGTCCGCTGTGATCGAGGCGATCAACGGCTTGGGAAGCTGCGCCAAGCAGACGTGCAGCTTCGATTCGACAGTAAGGTTGAGGTCGATCAAGATGGTGTTGACCCGGCCGCCGAACTGTTCGTTAATTTCCACCATCCGAGCGTTCGTGTCCCACCCCGCCGTTTGCAATCGGCTGTCCCTGCAAAGGGCCAGCATCTTCGCCGATACTCTGACCGCTTTAGGAAAACCGCGCCACTGAATAATGACGCCGCTCCTCTTCGCAGTGGCGCAATTGCGGCCATTATGGCGGGTATGCGGGCGCGGACACGGTTCACATCGCACAAGTCTGGACCGGGTGTAGCCGTTAGTGCCCGCATGGTACTGATATCCACTTTGCACGCACCAGCACCCGAAAGCTGCCCGTCGGCAACCGGCCCATTTTCCGCTATTGCCGACGCGCTACTCGCTCGGTTCGCTCACGAGCTTTTGTGACATTGACGATGCGTGCGGAGATTTCCGGGTCGTCGGCCAGTCGCTGGCGGTAGTCGGCAAATCCGCCGCCGGTGAGGTCAGCGAAGCGAGGAAAGAAATGCCCGCGAATGAGGCTGTTCATCCGCTCTCCGGCATTTTTCAGCTCCAGGATGAGCCCATCAAGATCTGATGCCGAGACGAGCGTGCTACCATTATACAGCGGATCGTTGTCGATCGGTACATCACACTTGCCGGCTCTTTTCACGGCAACGATAGATTCGGCGAACCTATGCTGGTCGTCGGGCGGTAGCAGCGCGAGTTCCGTCTCGAAACCTTCCGCTATAGCCCACACGCGGTGGGCAAGTTCGTCGCGCTTCGCGGCAGGAGATTTCACCAAGCGCAGCACAACCTTGACAAGATCGGACGTGGCTGGATCTAAACGATGTGCAGCCTGTGCGACGATCGCGTCCACACGACGGTCCCATCCCTTGAGGCCATCAAAATTGCTCCTGGCGGCGAGATCGGCATCGGTCACAAGCGTGAAGAGCTGATTCAGCTGCTTTTCTAGTGCGCTCCACCGGGCAAAAACACTGGCGATCCGGGGGCTCAGCAACGTTATCGCCGGCTGCCCCAAGACCGGCTCCTCCCAGATTGTGATCTTGGTTCCGAAGGGGATCGAGCGAGCGCTTATCGACACGTCGCCAACATGTGGAGCCGAGTGGCCTTTATCAACTCCTCGGCTGCTCGCTACGAAAAGTGGCAGCTGAGCCAGCCGCCACTGTGAACAGAGTGCGCCGATGCGAAAGACTGGTATCGCGAGGCCGTCTCCCGAAAGGCGCCCGTCTATTCCCTGCCCGTTTCTGTCCTCTTAGGAGGCCGTCCGGGCTAACGTTCATCGTCGGCTTCTGACAAAAGCCGAAGTTCGATATGTCACGAGCGAACGTCGGCTTTGTCCCAACTTAGGCCGCTCCTCGCACATCAACGATCGGCTTCTTTCGGGAAGCGGCAAGGGCTGCGTGAGTGACCAGGAATGATTCCACGGGCAGGTCTGGGGGTTCTGCGTGCCCGCTGTCGCCCCCTGGTCTTCAAGGCGGAGTGCCAACGGCGTCCGCAGCGTGTTGTGCTTCACCTATTACGTAAAGCTCGATCGCGAAATCTTGGCAATCTCGCGACGCAGGGTCGATAATCGCCCCCAGATTGAGCTAAGATGCGCATATGAACTATTTCGGCCGGCGGTGAAGCTCCGACTCAGCGACAGCTGGCTATCTCGGATCGACTTTAAGTTGCCGGACGATACCGTTCAGGGCGGCGGTGCAACCCTGTGCGCGGCCGATGTCGTGATCCGTTCCCGCCGAGTTCCAGAACATGTCGAGCGGCCAGCGCTCCGGGCAATGCGCGATCAGGCAGCGTAGCGCGAGACGCACCTCAATGGTGTCAACCTTGCCTTTGCCCGACCGGGCGGCGGCCGCGCGCAGGATGTGGAGCGACAAGTCGATGATGATCCGCTGTTGACGCGACATGGCGGGTCAATGGAAGTCGCGCGACTTGATCCGCACCACCTGTTCGGGGTATTGGCCATTGGCGTGCGGTGGCCAGTAGCTGTCGCGCGGGCCCGGTTGCCAGCCGGCATCGCCCCGGTCGGGCGACCCGGCATGGCGCGCACCGTCTCCCCGACCGGTCGCATGGGGGAAGTCCATCTGTCCGACTTGGGCGAGCAGCCCGCCATAGTCGATGATCCGGTCGCAGACGACATGGATGACAAGCCCCTCGCGCTGAACCCGGCCCTTCATCCCGATCATCGCCGCCGACATGACGGTGCGGCGCTGCGCTTCGAACCGGTCGGGCCAGAGGATGCCGTTGGCGATGCCGGTCTCGTCCTCGATGGTGATGAACAGCACGCCCTTGGCGCTGCCGGGCTTCTGGCGGACGAGGATGATCCCGGCGACCTCGACATGGCGGCCGTCCT
>CAJYHD010000212.1 GCA_913773715.1 uncultured Sphingobium sp. | reverse complement strand
CGCGTGTCGATCCTGTCCAACGAGCAGGGCGTGGAGGTCGATCCCGCTCTCGCCGATGTGCCGGTCAGCCTGCCCGCCGCCTACGTCAACGATAGCTGGACTCAGCCGGGCGGCAATCCGTCCATGGCGATCGGCCATGTCGCGCTCGGCGCGGCGCCTGCCGAAATCTGGTCGGCCAAGATCGACGGCAGCTCGCCCCAGGCGCGCCTTGCCGCATCGCCGGTGATCGCCGACGGCAAGCTCTACGTCACCGATGCGGGCGCGCACGTCATCTCGCTCGACGCCAACACCGGCGCCAAGCTGTGGCAGACGAGCCTCCCCGCAGAGGTCAAGGGTCGCGGCAATGGCCGCGCCATCTTCGGCGGCGGCGTCAGCGTCCTTGGCGATCGTGTGTTCGCCAGCACCGGGCTTGGCGACGTATTCGCGCTGTCGAGCGCGGACGGCAAGATCATCTGGAAGAAGCATCTGGGCGGGCCGCTGCGCGGCGCACCGACGCTCGAAAACGGTCATGTCTATGTGATGGGCCAAGACAATCAGATGTTCGCTCTCAACCAGAGCGACGGCGAAACCCAGTGGACCGACAGCGGCACGTTGCAGGTCACAGGCATCTTCGGCGTCGCGGCACCATCCGCCGCGCAAGGCACGGTGATCGCGGGCTACAGCTCGGGCGAACTCTACGCCTATCGCTATGAAAATGGCCGCAGCCTGTGGGGCGACGCCCTGTCGCGCACCAGCATTTCAACCGCAGTCGCCACGCTGACCGACATCGACGCAGATCCCGTGATCGACCGTGGCCGCGTCTTCGCCATCGGTCAGGCGGGGCGCATGGCGTCCTACGAACTCACCAGCGGCCAGCGCCTTTGGGAAATCAACATCGCGGGCATTTCCACGCCCGAAGTGATCGGCGAATGGGTGTTCGCCGTCACCAGTGACGCCAAGCTGCTCTGCGTTGCGCGCGCCACCGGCAAGATCCGCTGGATCAGCCAACTACGCCGCTGGCAGAAGGAAAAGAAGAAGGACAAGGCGATCCGTTGGACCGGCCCGATCGTCGCGGGGGGCCGCCTGATCGTCGTGTCCACGCGCGGCGAAATGGTCTATGCCGATCCCACGACCGGCAACGTTCAGTCGACGATCGAACTCAAGCGCTCCATGTCGCTGTCGCCTGTCGTCGCCAACAACACGCTCTACATCCTGTCGGATGATGGCAGGCTGACCGCCTTCCGCTAAAGTCACACCCCCTTTTAGCCAAGCGGGCCGAGCCCGTCGAAGCGCTCATTTCCGCAAACGGAAGAGGGCTTCGACAGGCCCGGCCCGAACGGCTATGGGGTATCGAACGCCTAACGAATTTTGAGAAGGAACAAGGGCCATGCTGCCCACGGTAGCCATTGTCGGGCGGCCCAATGTGGGCAAGTCCACCCTCTTCAACCGGCTCGTCGGCAAGAAGCTGGCACTGGTCGATGATCAGCCCGGCGTGACCCGCGACCGGCGCGAGGGGGACGCGCATCTGCTCGGCCTCGACTTCACGATCATCGACACTGCGGGGTATGAGGATGAAGACCCGCAGTCCCTCCCCGGCCGGATGCGGATGCAGACCGAGGCGGCAGTGGATAACTGCGACGTCGCCCTGTTCATGATCGACGCACGCGCGGGCGTCACCCCGCTGGACGAGGAAATCGCCCGCTGGCTGCGCGCCAACGACGCGCCGGTCGTGCTGGTCGCCAACAAGGCGGAAGGCAAGGCCGCCGACCCCGGCGTCATGGAAGCCTTCGGTTTGGGGCTGGGCGAACCGATCCCCTTTTCCGCCGAACATGGTCAGGGCCTTGCCGATCTGTTTCAGGCGCTCCTGCCCCATGTCGACCGTGAGGACGAGGATGAGCCGGAAGAAGAACTGACCGATGAGAATTTCGAGGCAGCGCCGCTCAAGCTCGCCATCGTCGGCCGCCCAAATGCGGGCAAGTCCACACTCATCAACCGGCTGCTCGGCGAAAACCGCCTGCTGACCGGCCCGGAAGCGGGCATCACCCGCGACAGCATCGCCATCGACTGGAGCTGGATCAGCCGCGACGGCGCGGAACGCCCCGTTCGCCTGATCGACACGGCGGGGATGCGCAAACGTGCCAAAGTGCAGGACAAGCTGGAAAAGCTGGCGGTCAGCGACGGCCTCAACGCCGTCAACTTCGCAGAAGTCGTCGTCCTGCTACTCGATGCCACGCGCGGGCTGGAGGCGCAAGACCTGCGCATCGCCGACAAGGTGCTGGAGGAAGGGCGCGCACTCGTCATCGCGCTCAATAAATGGGACACGGTCGAAAACGGATCGGCGCTCTATCAGGGCATCAAGAAAGCGCTGGACGATGGCTTGGCCCAAGTGCGCGGCGTGCCGATCATGACCGTCTCCGCCGCCACCGGCAAAGGCCTGGACGATCTCATCCACGTCGCCTTCGAAACGCGCACCGCTTGGTCGCAGCGTATCTCGACCGGCGTCCTCAACCGCTGGTTCGAGCGCGCGCTGGAAGCCAACCCGCCGCCAGCGCCGGGCGGCAAGCGCATCAAGCTGCGCTACATCACGCAGAACAAGACCCGACCGCCGACGTTCGTGCTGTTCGGCACCCGGCTCGACGAACTGCCCGAAAGCTATCGCCGCTATCTGGTGAACGGCATCCGCAAGGAACTGGGTTTCGGTGCGGTCCCCGTCCGCCTGACGCTGCGCAGCGCCAAGAACCCCTATGGCAACAAGTGACGACGGCACGATCTTCGTGCAGGCGCGGGGGATGAAATGTCCCTGGCCTGCGCTGCGGGCGGCACGCGCGATGCGGGAGGCGGACGTGATCCTCATCGAAGCCGACGACCCGATCGCTCCGAGCGAACTCGCCGCCTTGGCTCGGCAGCAGGGCTGGTCGTTCGCGCAGATCGCGCCGGATTGCTTCACGATGCAGCGGAAAAGCGATTTGCCGTCGCTGTAAATTTACTCCCTGTTTACGCGTCGAGGATATGGCTGATCTTCCATAGGGAAGGAATGCTCAGGTGTCCTACAACGACGCGGAACTGGTCAACTGGAACGAACTCGCCCGCACGCGTGGCGAACTCGGTGCCGCGTTTCCGCGCATATTGGGCTATTTCCGCGAAGATGGCGTCAAGTCGATCCAGCAGATCGAACAGGCCTATCGTGCGCGCAACTCTGCCTGCCTCGTCCGCCCCGCCCACACGTTGAAGGGCGAATCGGCGCAGTTCGGCGCCCATCGTCTGAGCGCGATGTCCGAAGAAATCGAAATGACTGCGCGCCGCTGCGTAGAAACGCGCATGGGGCCGGAGGAATTGATCGAAACGGTGGTGGCGCTGCGCCGCTGCTTCGATGAGACGATCGCGATGATCGACGGCAAGGCTGTAGCGCCCGTTGCGCAAGCCGCGCCAGCTGTTGCGACCGCTGCTGCAACGCCGCGCCGCCCCGCCGTCTTCGGCCGACGTCCCGACGCGCCTGCGCCCCGCTTCGGTCGCGCCAGCTGATCCTCTCGCCAAACAAGTCTTGAAACGAAACGGTTCATGCCCCCATATGGCGGGCATGACCAAATTGTCCCTGCTCGATCTGGTGCCGGTGCGCGAAGGCGACGATGTCGCGACCGCGCTGGCGAACGCCGCCGACCTTGCCGCCCACGCCGAACGCCTCGGTTACGAGCGCTATTGGGTGGCGGAGCATCATGGCATGCCCGGCATCGCATCGGCAGCGACCGCAGTCGTGCTGGCGCATATCGGTCAGGCGACATCCACCATCCGCATCGGCGCTGGCGGCATCATGCTGCCCAACCACGCCCCGCTCGTCATCGCCGAGCAATTCGGCACACTGAACGCGCTTTTCCCCGGCCGCATCGACCTCGGCCTAGGCCGCGCACCCGGATCGGACCAGCGGGTGGCGCAAGCGATCCGCCGTAACCTTACCGGTGGTCCCGACCAGTTTCCCCGCGACGTGATGGAGCTTCAAGCCTATTTTGCCGCCGACGAAAGGCTCGGCATTCAGGCAACGCCCGGCGCGGGCGCAAATGTGCCCATCTGGATTCTTGGCTCCAGCCTCTACGGCGCTCAGCTCGCCGCCGCGCTTGGCTTGCCCTATGCCTTCGCCTCCCACTTCGCGCCCGCCGCGCTGGACGAGGCGGTCGCCATCTATCGCCGCGACTTCCGCCCCTCGGCGCAGCTCAAATATCCCCATGTGGCGGCGGGCTATAACGTCTTCGCCGCCGACGATGCCGACGAAGCGCAGCTGATCGCGACCTCCATGCAGCAGGCATTCGTCCGCCTGCGCACCGGCAATCCCGGCAAGCTGCAACCCCCGGTGCCGGGCTATTATGAGGAACTGCCGATGCAGGCGCAGGCGATGCTGGCCGACGTCCTCAGCGTTTCCAGCATCGGCGCGCAGGCCGATGTCGAGCGCGATCTCGCCGCCTTCGTCCGCCGCACGCAGGTGGACGAGGTCATCGTCACCGGCCAGATTTTCGATCCCGCCGCCCGCAAGCGCAGCTTTGAGATCGCGATGGCCGCGTCGAAGGCACTCGCGACAGAACCGGCGCTATAGCCGCCCGCCGCTGAGCGTGCGCGCTGCGACCGGCGAAACGCGCTTGAGGGCAAGGCCGATCACAACAGTCACGCCTAATACGATCAGCGGCTGGAGCAGCAGATAGACCGGGAAGAACGGCGATCCGACGCGTCCGAACACATGTCCCAGCAACGGTCCGCCGATCCAGATCAGGATCAGGTGGACGCAGAACAGCAGGAACACGAACGGCTCGACCTTGAGCAACGTCGCCCGTGCCGGACTGCCCGCCAAGGCCCAGGCGATCCGCCAGAACGCCACCGCCGCCGCAACCCGCACCGACAGGTCGAGCGCGCGGATAATGTTGGGGTCCCACGCCGCACCATTCATCTCACGAAAGAGTTGCGCCGCCATCAGCAGCACGAATGGGGCTACCGCCACCAGCCATGGCAGCTCCGCGATCCGCTCCGCGCTCTCCGTACGCCGCACGATCATTCCCAGGCAGAAGAAGAAGAGGATCGACGCCCGCATCAGCACCGGCGGTCCCAGCCCCGCAATCTGTGCCGCCGCCGCCAAGGCTGCAACGATTGCGACGGCGCGGATCGGCGATCGCACCAGCAAAGGCGCGATCAGCATGCACAGGAATAGGTCGCGCAGGAACGGCATCTGCACATTGATGTCGGGATTACGCGTGATGATGAGGATTTCGTCGATCGTCCACCAGACCGACTGCGGCACCGGCGCCGCCAGCCCGAACAGCCGCACCGCTGCGAATATCAGGATGATGCCGATGATGTTCCACAATATCATCGGCAGCAGGATCGTCTGCGCCTTGCGTCCGACATGGCTGCGCCAGTCGCGCGTCCGCTGCGATCCCGCCATCAGCCAGCCCGAAATGAGGCCCAGCAACGGCACCGCGCTGCGCCCGAACACTTCCATCAGCGTCCAGCGCAGATTTTCTTGCGCCGTTCCGCGCAATTGCTCCAGCGCCTCGCCATTCGCCCCTGTCCAGGCGTGGACATAGACGACCCCCATGATGCAAATGACGCGCGCAATGGCGATCGCGTCGGAGCGGCGCGGTCCGCTGGTCGATATCGTTTCGGGCAAGCAAAGATCCTGAACTGGTCGGCAAGAGAATAGCCGAACGGCCTTGAGGTTCCACCCGCAACACGCTGATCCGTTTCGGAAGCAATGCAGAAGGATTGTTCATTCCTGCCGCTGCACCATGGTCGTTCGACCCTCGGACGCTAGGGCATAAGTCAAAATTTACTTCTAGTGACTAGATCGAACGATGGCCGCATGACTTTGCGGGCTGCGGGGAAAGATCGGGCTTCATGACCTACATGCCAGACGCACAGCATTTCAATGCCGCCCATTGCGGAACGAGCGCCCCGATGCAGGCGATGGGCCTCGTCTTCCAGATTGCCGGGTCCAGCTCCAAGATCATGATCGATCCCGCCGCGCTCGCCGTCTTCGAACAGGACGACGATCCCACGCTTGCGATGGCGGGGCAGGTCGGCAGCCAGGTCAAGATGCAGGTGGGCGGCCGCTGGCTGGTGGCGGGCGTGCGGGCCATGGCGCTCGACGCCAATGGGCAGAGCATCGTCGCCGACATCGATTTCCTGGGCGAAGGCGAGCAGGAAAAGCTGACCGGTCGCATCTTCCGCTTCCGTCGCGGCGTCACCCGCTATCCGACGCCCGGCACGCAAATCTTTCCGGTGTCCGCGCGCGACATGCAGCAAATCTATGCGGCCGACGATCAGCCGCATGTCGAGATCGGCACCGTCTATCCCACGACCGACACGCGCGCAGCCATTTATGTCGACTCCATGCTCGGCAAGCATTTCGCGCTGCTCGGCTCGACCGGCACCGGCAAGTCGACCAGCGCGAAATGCTTGCCGAGCATGGAGTCGACATAAATGGCTGCGCGCGTGTCGGTCGTGGGATAGACGGTGCCGATCTCGACATGCGGCTGA
>CAJYHD010000211.1 GCA_913773715.1 uncultured Sphingobium sp. | reverse complement strand
CCTCGTCACCGGCAAGGCGCTGGCGCACGCGACTGGCAAGCCGCTGATCGCGGTCAATCATCTGGAGGGGCATGCACTCTCGCCGCGCCTTGCCGAGCCGACGTTGCAATTTCCTTATCTGCTGCTGCTGGTGTCGGGAGGGCATTGCCAGATCCTGCTGGTCCGTGGGCCGGGGGACTATCAACGGCTGGCGACCACGATCGACGACGCGGCGGGTGAGGCCTTCGACAAGACGGCGAAGCTGCTGGGCCTTGGTTATCCCGGCGGGCCGCGTGTCGAAAAGGCGGCGGCGGGCGGCAACCCGAAGGCTGTGCCCCTGCCCCGCCCACTCGTCGGCGGGCAAGAGCCGCATTTCTCCTTCGCGGGCCTCAAGAGCGCGGTGATGCGCGCGGTGCAATCCGGGAAATACGGCACGGAGGACATCGCCGCGAGTTTCCAACAGGCAGTGATCGACTGCCTGACCGACCGGACGCGCCGGGCATTGGTCGCGAGCGAGGGCGTAACCGCGCTGGTCGTTGCGGGCGGAGTTGCCGCCAATGAAGCGATCCGGGGAGCGCTCCAGCAACTTGCCGTTGACCATGCCCTGCCTTTTGTCGCGCCGCCGCTCTGGCTATGCACGGACAATGCTGCGATGATCGCCTGGGCGGGAGCGGAGCGTTACGCGGCGGGGCTGGTGGACGATCTCACCGTTCCGGCGCGGCCGCGCTGGCCGCTCGACCCGGCGGCGGAAAAAGCGCGCGGAGCAGGAGTGAAGGCATGAAGGCGGGCGTCATCGGGGCAGGCGCGTGGGGCACGGCGCTGGCGCAGCTGTTGGCGGCGGACGGCGCCGACGTGGCGCTGTGGGCGCTTGAGCCGGACGTTGTGGATGCCATCAACAGCGCGCACGAAAATTCGGTCTATCTGACGGGCTTGCCACTTTCGCCCTCGATCCGCGCGACCGGCGCCATGGCGGATCTTTCCGCGTGCGAAATGCTGTTGGTCGTCAGCCCGGCGCAGCATTTGCGCAGCGTCGTGGCACAGGCACCGGCCGGCGTGCCCCTGGTGCTATGTTCCAAGGGGATCGAGGCGGGCACGGGCCTTTTGATGTCCGAAGTGGCGCATGAGGCGCAGCCGACTTCGCCGATCGCGGTCCTTTCCGGCCCGACCTTTGCGCATGAAGTCGCGAAAGGATTGCCGACCGCCGTGACGCTCGCCTGCGAGGATGCGGAACTGGCGCAACGGCTTTCGGCACGCATCGCCCGCCCCGGCTTTCGCCCCTATATCTCGGACGATGTGATCGGCGCGGAGATCGGCGGCGCGGTCAAGAATGTGCTGGCGATCGCATGCGGTGTGGCGGACGGTGCGGGGCTTGGTCTCAACGCGCGCGCTGCGCTCATCAGCCGGGGCTTTGCCGAAATGACCCGCTTCGGTCTCGCGCGCGGCGCGCGGGCGGAAACGCTGGGTGGCCTGTCGGGGCTGGGCGATCTGGTGCTGACCTGTTCGTCGACCAATTCGCGCAACTTCTCGCTCGGCAAGGGGCTGGGCGAGGGACGATCGGCGGCCGAGTTACTGTCCAATCGCCGCACCGTGGCCGAAGGCGCGCACACCGCACCGGTACTGCGCGACGCGGCCAAGGCGGCGGGCGTCGAAATGCCGGTTGTCGAGGCGGTCTGCGCGTTGCTGAGCGAGGCTGCGCCGATGCGTCAGGTGATCGACCAGTTGCTTGCCCGTCCGCTTCGCCCCGAATAGCGCCCTGTCCGTGCCCACTCCTCCCATCGATGACCCGGTCCGGCCGCTGGCAGGCTCTTCCGCCGTGCAGAGCGACGAGGATGATATCGCCGCGCTGGCAAAGGGCGGGCGCACCAATATCTTCGGCTTTCTGCTGCGGCTTGCCGCGCGATTGCCATTCCTGTTTATCGCCGGGCGCTGGTATGGGGCCGATGCGCTGGGTCGCTTCGCCTATGCCGTGCTGGTGGTCGAATTCGTAGCGCAGATTGCCACGCTTGGGCTGAAGCGCGGCCTTGCAGGCGCGCTGGCGCAGACGGAGCGGCCGCATAATCATGTTGTGACCGATGCGATGGTCGTGACGCTGATCGCTTCTCTCATCGGCATGGGCCTGTTGATGGCCTTTCCGCAGGCGATGTTCCCCAACTCGAGCATCAATGGTCTCGACCGGCTGCTGGCGTTGACCGTCATCGCGGTAGCGGGATCGGACGTGGCGCTCGCCGCCTGCGCCTACAAGTTCGATGTCGGCGCAACGGTGCGAGCGCGGGCGATCATCGAGCCGTGGACGATCAGCATCGGGGCGTTCGCCTTCGCCTTCTATTCGACACGGGACGGCCTCATCATGTCCTATGCACTGTCGATGACGGCGGCCTATGTCGCGTCGCTGATCCCGCTGCTGCGCCATTATGGCGTGTCGGTAGGATGGCGACCTGACTGGTTGCGACTATGGCGATTGGCGCGGCGCAACCTGCCGCTGGCGGCAGCGGACGGGGTAGAATGGGGATCGCGCAGGCTGGACATGGCGATCCTCGGCCTGTTCGTCAGTCCGGCGGTTATCGGCATCTATTATGTCGCTCAACAGGTCGCGTCGCTGCCGCAGAAGCTCAAGACCAGCTTCGATCCGATCCTGGGACCGGTCATCACCCGCAACCTCGCCGAAAACAACCTTGCCGCCATCGCGCGACAGGTAAGTCAGGTCGGTTTCTGGATCATCGCGGCGCAGGCCGGCATCGCGCTCGCGCTAGGTATTCCGGGTGAAGCGGTCATGGGGCTGGTCGGCCCGCATTTCGTGGGCGGCACCGGTGCGCTTGCCTTCCTCCTGCTGGCCGAAGTGGTCGCGGCGACGGCAGTGGTGAGCGAATCGGCGCTGGTCTATATCGCGCGGCACCGCAACCTGATGATTTCGCTGGGGATGATCGCAACGCAGGCGGTTTTCAGCTTCGCGCTGATCCTCGCCGCGCGGGGATTGGCGATGCCGCCAATGTGGATCGCCGCAGCGCCTGCGCTGGCGTTGTGTCTCGCGCTCGGGCTGGGCGCGTTGGTGAAGGCGCGGCTGCTGTCACGGTTGCTGGAAGCCAAGGTCAACGCCTGGCGCTGGCCGCTGCTGACTGCGTCCGGTGTCGCCTGCATCGTCGGAGCGGCCTTCGTCGCGCTGCCGGCCAGCCTTGAGTGGGTGGAATTGGCCGTTGGCGTCTGGGCGATCTTGGGCGCTTATGGCGTGGTGATCTGGCGGTGGGGCTTTGGCCCGGAGGACCGGACTCTGTTCCGAAAGCAGAAGGTCGCCTGACACGAAAAGGCCCGCCCCGGAGGACGAACGGGCGGGCCTTTCTTCCTTCGGACAGAGGTCAGGCGAACAGCCGGTCGCGGATGATCTTGAGGTCTTCCTCGGGACGTGCGCCCCAGTGCGAGATGACCTCAGCCGCCGCGGACGCTCCGAGCGAGAGGCACTGCTCGACGCTGCGTCCCTCGATATGCGCGGCGAGGAAACCGGCGGCGAACAGATCGCCCGCGCCCGTCGTGTCGATGATGCGCTCGACCGGGGCGGCGGGCGCTTCATGACGGATGCCATCGACGATCGCGACCGCACCGCGTTCGCCGCAGGTCGATACCAGCACCGGCACCTTGTCGGCAAAGCGGGCAAGGGCCTGCTCGAAATTGTCGATTTGCGCGAGCGACTGGATCTCGCCCTCATTCGAGAAGAGAATGTCGATCATGCCGTTTTCGATCAAGTCGATGAAGTCGGCACGGTGGCGGTCGATCACGAAATTGTCGGACAGGGTGAAGGCGACCTTGCGGCCAGCTTCGCGGGCGGCATCGATGGCGGCGCGCATCGCGGCGCGCGGCTGTTCGGGATCCCACAGATAGCCTTCGAGATAGAGGATGCCCGCCGAGCGAATGAGGTCGAGGTCAAGCGCGCTTTCGGGTAGGAACTGCGATGCGCCCAAAAAGGTGTTCATCGTGCGCTGCGCGTCCGGCGTCACGAGGATCAGGCAGCGGGCGGTCGGCATGTCGCCCTGCACCGGCGCGGTGTCGAACTTGATGCCGAGCGCGCGGACATCATGCGCGAACACTTCGCCAAGCTGGTCTTCGTTTACCTGGCCGATAAAACCACATTTGGCGCCTAGTGCCGCGAGGCCCGCAAGCGTGTTCGCCGCCGATCCGCCGCTGATTTCCTTTGCCTGCGGCATGTCGGCATAGAGCGTTTCCGCCATGTCCGCGTCGATCAACTGCATGCCGCCCTTGGTCAGCGCATGCTGCGCGAGAAACGCGTCGTCGCTGCGCGCGAGAACGTCGACGATGGCGTTGCCGATGGCGACGACGTCCAGAGTGGGGGCGGAAGCGGTCACGAAGATTCCTTGATCAATCAAAATTGCGCTGTCTCTATAGGCGATTGACGCGGGTGCCAAGCGGTCGGATAGCTTGCCTCTTATGGTCATCGCTGCCCTCTTTCGCGCATTTCCGTCGATCTTTCATCCGGCTGCGCGGCGGCTTTTGCTCAAGACGCTGGCGCTGACGCTGCTGCTGTTCGGTGGGCTGGCGGCTTTGCTCTGGTGGGGCTTCCATGGTGCCCGACTGTGGCTCGGCTGGGGCGGAGTCGGATTTGCCGAGGCGGCGGCGACGGTGTTGGCGGTGGTCGCAGCGGGATGGCTGCTGTTCCGCGCGATCGCGATGGCGGTGATGAGCCTGTTCGCCGACGACATCGTGGAAGCGGTCGAGCGCGACAGCTACCCCGATGCGGCGCGGACCGCGCGACCTGTGGGCTGGGGGCGCAGCGTGCGTCTGGCGCTTGCCTCGCTGGCGCGCGCAATCGGCTGGAACCTGCTGGCATTGCCGCTCTACATCGCGCTGCTATTGACGGGCGTCGGAACGGTCGGGCTGTTCCTGATCCTCAACGCCTATCTGCTGGGGCGCGACATGGCGGACATGGTCGAGCCGCGCCATCCGTCGCTTCCCGCCCTGTCGCGCGGCGACCGGTGGCTGATGGGCCTCGCTTCGGCGATTTTGTTCCTGATCCCGCTGGTCAACCTGCTTGCGCCGATCTGGAGCGCGGCTATGGCGGTGCATATGCTGCTCGGACGAAAGAGAAAGCCGTAAGCCATGGTTTCTGCCCGCCTTCTTCTGGCTGCCTGCCTTTCGGTGCCACTTGCCGCGTGCGGGGGTGGCGTGGTGCCACCCGCCGCCAGCATCCCTCCACCTGCGGGACCGCCGGCCAGCGCCTTCACCAAGCACGGGCCGCTGCTCGGCAACGATGCGCGGCAGTTGACGCAGATGTTCGGAACGCCCCGGCTCGACATTCGCGAGACGACGGTGCGCAAGCTGCAATTCGCCAATGGGCGCTGCATATTGGACGCCTATCTCTATGCGCCGGCGCGCGGCAAGGAGCCGGTGGTGACGCATGTCGATGCGCGCAATCCGGGCGGGACGGACATCGATCCAGCGGCCTGTGCGGCAGCCTTGCAGGCGAAATAGGCCTTAGCCTTTGATCCGCTCGATCGCCCAGCCTGCCGCTTCCGCCACCACCGGGTCTTCGTCGGTCAGCAGCCCCCGCAATCGTTCCAGCAAGCGCGCGTCGCCGCTGTTTCCCGCCGCGATCGCAGCGTTGCGGACCATGCGATTGCGACCAATCCGCTTGATAGGGGAGCCGGAGAAAATCTCGCGGAAGGTCGCGTCGTCAAGCGCCAGCAGGTCGCCGATCTCGGGCGCGGCGAGTTCGGCGCGGCCCACGAACGCGCGATTGGCGGCCGCCGCATCGGCGAACTTGTTCCAAGGGCAGACCGCCAGACAATCGTCGCAGCCATAGACGCGGTTGCCGATCCCTTCGCGCAAGTCGTGCGGGATCGGCCCCTTATGCTCGATGGTAAGGTAGGAAATGCAACGGCGGGCATCGACCACATAGGGCCTTGGAAAAGCATCGGTCGGGCAGGCGGTCTGACAGGCGGTGCAGCTGCCGCAATGGTCCGTGTCGGCTGCATCCGGCGCAAGGTCGATCTCGGTGTAGATGGAGCCGAGGAACAGCCAGCTGCCATGGTCGCGGCTCACGAGGTTGCTGTGCTTGCCCTGCCAGCCAAGGCCCGCCGCCATCGCAAGCGGCTTTTCCATGACGGGTGCCGTATCCACGAACACCTTGAGCGCGGATTGCTGCTGTTCCACCAGCCAGCGCGCCAGCGCCTTCAGCGCCTTCTTGACGATGTCGTGATAATCCTTGCCCTGCGCATAGACGGAAAAGCGGGCGCGGTCGGGATGGGCTTCGAGCGCCAACGGATCGCGAGCCGGGGCGTAGCTCATGCCCAGCATGATGACGCTGCGCACCTCGGGCCACAGCCCTTGCGGCGACCCGCGCTGCTCGGCGCGCTCCTCCATCCACAGCATGTCGCCATGATGCCCCTCGGCCAGCCATTGGCGCAGCCGCTCGCCCGCCTGCGGCGCGGCGTCGGCGCGCGCGATGCGGCACGAGGCAAAGCCCAGCCGCTCAGCCTCCGCCTTCAGGCGCTGTTCCAAGGTTTCGGTTTGCTCGGCCACGGGTCCAGACTATCAGGGCGGGATGAACGGCGACGCCCCTGCTTCCATTGCCTATGCCGTCGAAGGGCACGGGCTTGTCAAGACGTTCAAGCATTTCCGCGCGGTCGATGGCATCGACATCGCGGTGCCCGCCGGAACGATATACGGCATATTGGGGCCGAACGGCGCAGGCAAGACGACGCTGCTGCGCACGCTGCTCGGCATCATCGATCCCGATCAGGGGCATCGCGCCCTGCTGGGCGCGTCGGCCCCGCTCAAGATGGCGCGGCAGGTTGGTTATCTGCCCGAAGAGCGCGGCCTCTATCCGTCGATGAAGGCGTATGAGGCGATTGCCTTCATGGGCGCGCTGCGGGGCTTGCCGTTGAAGGTCGGACGGCAGCGAGCACGTACCATGCTGGAGGGACATGGCATGGGCACGTCCGCCGACAAGCCGATCCGCCAGCTGTCCAAGGGGATGGCGCAGACGGTACAACTGTTCGGTACCATCGTCCATGAGCCGCGCCTCATCGTCCTGGACGAGCCATTTTCCGGCCTCGATGCGATCAATCAGGAAAAGCTCGAAGCGCTGATCCGTGAACAGGCGCGGCGCGGGGTGACGGTGTTGTTTTCGACCCATGTTATCGCCCATGCCGAACGGCTGTGCGAGCGGATCGCGATCGTCGCGGGCGGGCGCATCCGCTTCGAGGGGACGGTGAGCGACGCGCGGGACCGGCTACGTCCGCAGGTCCGGCTGCGCACGCGTGCCGTCGATGGGCCTTGGCGCGCCGCTCTGCCCCCCGACACGGTGGCGGAAGATGACGCGCTGCATTTCACCCTGCCCGACGAAGGCATCGAACCGCTGCTGCGCGCGCTGATGGACGGCGATGCCGGGATCGAAAGCCTGTCGATTGAGCGTCCCGGCCTGCATGACGCGTTCGTCGCGATCGCGGGTGAGGCGGCGGCAAAGGCGATGCAGGCAACGCCAGCGCAAGGGGATGCAGCATGAGCGAGTTGCTGCGCGCCGCCTTCGTCATCGCCCGGCGTGATTTTTCCGCCGTTATCCTGTCGCGGACCTTCATCTTCTTCCTGCTGGGACCGATGCTGCCGATTGTGATCGGCTTCG